>CAKREJ010000001.1 GCA_934317185.1 uncultured Anaerobutyricum sp.
ACTTTCTTTTTTTATTTTTCTGTCTCTTGGCTCCAGTAGAAGAAGTTAAATTAAATAGTAGGGGAGAGAGAAGGGGGAGAAGACGGAAGAGATTGGGGGATTCTTGCTTCAGATGTGGGGATTCATATTTCATATAAAATATTGCGACAATATATTAATAATTTGCTCTATAACTATAATATTGGGCGGAATATTACTAAAAACAGAAAAATATTCCCATAGCAGTAATCGATAATCTATCAATACAGCCAATTCGTTCCGTCTTCTCCCCCACTTCCTTCCATACTATTTAATTCTCATCTTCAATTTAGGAAAAGACAGAACCGTGCGAAATAAAAAATCCTTATTTGTGGCCTCGGAGCAAGTATTGGATGCGAGACTATAAGTGAGCATTCAATATGCCGCGACTAAAGTCACAAATAAGGATTCTTTTATTTCCGCGGTTCGTCCGTTTTTAATAGATTAAATAGTAATAAATTTTAAAGAACGGGGGTGAAAACTTGCAATCAAAAAAGAACTTTGCTATACTTAACAGATGAAATACGGAGTAATCCGTGGAAGCACGACAATATAGGATAAAACAGGAGGGCTATGATGAAAAAGCCAAGTCTTATAAAAAGATTTTTTTCTTTCCTTTTAAGATTATGCGTTGTTCTCGTTTTGATGGCAGCTATCGCTGTTGGTTCTTTTGAGGGCGTAACTTATTATCTGACAGGAAGCTTCACAAGTGTGAAGAAGGCTGTAAAGGAAGAAACAGATCAGAATGGAAACGCAGACAATGCGACAGATACTACAAAGGTTGATAATAAAAATATGGAGAATACACTTGTATTTGTCCATGATGATAATACCGACAGGGATTATACCGCACTGCGTATGTTCGATAAGGAAACACAGGCATTAGATATTTTGTTAATGCCGTGTGACGCACAGGTATCTATCAGTAAATCAATGTTAAGAGAGCTTCGTGAGACAATGCCGGATGCTGCTACAACAATTCGTATGGATGAGGTAGCAAGAGCGTTTGGCGAGAAAAAATATGAGGTATTTGTTAAGATTATTGAAGATATCAGTGGAATTAGTATTTCTGGATACGATGTAATGTCACAACAGAATTTTAAGAAGCTGTTGAATACCGTTGATGGTGTGGATTATCATTTTGATAATGCGATTTCTTATCGTGATACAGATAATGTATTACAGACAATTGATGCAGGCGATATAGAGCTTGACAGTGAGAAAGCATATGCACTTTGCACTTATATGGACGGAACAGATGATGAAGAGTCCGGAAGATTAGAAAGAGCGAGCACATATCTGACAAGTTATATGGAAAAGCTTCTTTCAGATGGAAATAGTGCCTCTGTTGCTAAAAAGTATGATAATCTTGTAACAAGAGAGAAGAAAGAGGATGTTACCTCTACGGAAGATATTCTTAAGAGTCTTGCGACAGATGCTGTTACGATTCGTATTATGCAGGGAAGTGAAACAAAGGGAGTATTTAGTTTGGACTCTCAGAAAGTCAAACTTCAGATTTCTGCCCTTGCAAAGCAGGCAGAAGCATATAAATCACAGGGTGGAAGTAGTTCTAAGTCTTCTTTAGGCAGTACTTCTTCAGAAAGTGGCAATACAGAAAGTTCGAAGGAATGTTCCATTGAAATTTATAATGCGGCATATGTTTCAGGTCTGGCAAAGCAATGGGAGAGTTATCTTGAAGGGGAAGGTTACCGTATCAGTCTTGTAGATTCTTATCAGGAAGAAGGACCAATCTCACAGACAAGGATTAATGTAACAAAGGAAGGAATGGGAGAAGATCTTCTTCAGTACTTCCCGGATGCAGAAGTTAATGTAGTAGATAGTATTTCTACAGGTGGAGATATTCAGATCTTTGTAGGAACAGACAGTACCAGTGTTCCAGAAAGCAGTAATAGTACAACAACAGAGTCGGATGAGGATGTTGATGATGAGGGAGAGGATGAAGATTCTTCTGATAGCAGCAATTCTGATTCTGAAGATTCTTCCGGTTATGATTTCAGTGAGGGACAATAGCCTCCGGCAGGATTTCCTTAGATGCACAGTAAGAGATATATCATGTACCTCTTACTATGTACCAATGTGTTGGTGTACGGCTTATAAACGATCTTCTCATAGATAAAAGAAAGGAACCTTAACATGAAAAATCGTTACCATAAAAAGGCGAATGTACTTGGTATAGATGTATCAGTGATACGGGTGGATAAGGCAGTCAATGTGTCAATGGAACTGATGCGTGGAAAGGGACTTCCTGTAATCTGTTTTTTATCAGCAGGCAGCTCACTGTTGTGTCAGAATAATAAGGCAGTGGAGGAATATGTGACTTCCTGTGATCTGATACTGCCGGGAGATCGTCATATAGAGATGGCATTACATCATCAGCAGGATGGTGAAGCAGTACCGGAAGGAATCGGAGAATTTGCAGATAATTATTTAAAAAGATTGTTTTTGAAGATGAATCGAGAAGGGCGAAGCATCTATACGGTTATGACTCAGGATATATATTTGCAATCTATGGAAGAATATATGGAAGAGTCTTATCGTAATATTGAGGTGCATGGAACTGTGGTGCGAAAGGAAACGAAGGGGGAAGCTGACCGTATTGTTAACGAGATCAATGCGTGTATCCCGGATATTGTTTTCTTATGTATTCCGGCAGAAAGACAGATAAAGTTCATGGAGAAATATGCAGCTATGATGAATACTCGCCTTTGTATTCTTATTGAATCCATACAGCCTTTGATCCGCAGGGAAACAGAAGAAATTCCGCAGTGGGTACAAAAGTTACATTTACAGGGGATTTATTCCTGGTTTAAGAAAGAGCAAAAGATTAAGAATACGATAGTTGGCTCTGTATTTAAGAAAAAGGTTTTGAATGAAGTTTCAGAAGATGTAGAAACTCCTGAAGATACAGAAGCTTCAAAAGATACAGATACTCCAAAAGATGTGAACGATCAGCATACGAAAGAAGTTTCTAAAGAACATATTTCAGATATACAGGAAGAAAAATGATATAATATCCGCCAGAATCGCTATAATAAATAATGATTTGTTAAAGAAATAGCAAAATTATATGTAAAAGAAGACACTTTTCACAAAAATGAAATATGGGAGGTGTCTTTTTTTAAATGTTGCTTTAATAAATGTACAATATTAGGGTGTTTTTGATTTTTTGAGTATTTAAAATGGTAAATATGTCTAATAGATAAAATATGCTTAACAATTTAACTGAAATACCAGCAGTATTTTCGTGAGTTTTCTCCTAGAATTATTTACAAAATTTAGGTATGATAAATAGGACAAAATGTTTATAGCAGAAATAGTTTATTTTTAGGAGGTTATTTATGGCTAGTTTATCACTTAGGCATCTTAGCAAAACATATGATAACGGGGTCAAAGCGATCAGGGATTTTACACTTGAAATTAAGGATAAAGAATTTATGATATTTGCCGGTCCGGTAGGATGCGGAATTTCTACAGTATTAAGAATGATTGCCGGCGTGGAAGATATTACAGAGGGGGAACTTCTTGTTGATGGGGAGCGTATGAATGAAGTGCCTTCTATCGACAGAGATATGGCGATGATTTTTAAAAACGGGAAGTTGTACCCTCAGATGAATATTTATGATAATCTTGCATTTGGGCTTAAATTAAAGGAATTGCCAGCAGGGGAGATTGATGCAAGAATCGCAGAGGTTACAGAAACTTTAAAAATAGGACATTTACTTGATAAGATGACAGAGGATTTAGATGAGCAGGAGAGGGCGTTAGTAGTTCTTGGACGGGCATTAGTTAAGAAGCCGAAGGTATTTCTTTTTGATGAGCCTTTTTCCAGCATGAGTAAAGATGTGAAGAAGCATATGAGAGAGTTGGTTAGGGAATTATATGAAAAGATGCATATCACAGTAGTTTTTGTAACGCATAACAGTGAAGATATTCAGAATATAAGTGCAAGGATTGCTGTAATGCATGATGGAAGTGTTCAGCAGATAGGAACAATTGGAGAGTTATATGATAATCCGGCTACACCATATGTTTCAGAATTCTTAGGAGTAACTGCCGAAGCAGTGTGTTAATGGGGTAAAAAGAAAAAATTCCTATAAACATATAGGTTTTTATGAGTTTTTTACATAAATTAACATAAAAAATAATGATTTTTCACAAGAGGAAAGACATTTTTTGTTTATTTCCTCTTTTTTTTTTGTCACTTTTGTATTAAAATAAAGAAAGATTGTTGCGTGCGATAGCAAAAATGCGATGAGAGGGAAAGACAGGAGTGATACGATGATTTCAAATCAGATTTTACAGGATACCATTGATGGTATTAAGGCAATTACAAGAATTGACTTGTGCGTCATGGATACGGAAGGTAAACCGCTTGCCTCCACATTAGATGCAGTTGAAGAATATAAAGAAGCGGTACTGGTATTTGCGGAGTCTCTTGCAGAGAGTCAGGCTTTGCAGGGATATCAGTTTTTTAAAGTTTTTGATGAGAACCAGTTAGAGTACATTATTCTCGTCAAAGGTGAAACAGATGATGTATACATGGTTGGAAAGATGGCAGCTTTTCAGGTACAGAATCTTTTGATTGCGTATAAGGAGCGTTTCGATAAAGATAATTTTATCAAGAATCTGCTTTTAGATAATCTTCTTCTTGTTGATATTTATAACAGAGCGAAGAAGCTCCACATCGAAACAGAAGTCAGAAGATGTGTATTTATTATTGAGACAAAGAATGACAGAGATAATAATGCGTTTGAGACTGTACGCAATATTTTCTCCGCTAAGACAAGAGATTTCATTACTGCAGTTGATGAGAAGAATATTATTCTTGTCAAAGAAGTGAAGAATGGCGAAGGATATGATGAGCTGACGAAGACAGCACAGGTTATTGTGGATATGTTGAATACAGAGGCGATGACAAAGGTTCATGTTGCCTTTGGTACGATTGTCAATGAGATCAAAGAAGTTTCCCGTTCTTACAAGGAAGCGAAGATGGCGATGGATGTCGGAAAGATTTTCTATCCGGATAAGAATGTAGTTGCTTATAGCCGTCTTGGTATCGGTCGTTTGATCTATCAGCTTCCGTTACCACTCTGTAAGATGTTTATCAAAGAGATTTTTGATGGACGTTCACCGGATGAATTCGATGAAGAGACATTGCAGACGATTAATAAGTTCTTTGAGAATAACCTGAATGTATCTGAGACTTCCAGACAGCTTTACATTCACAGAAATACTTTAGTATATCGTTTGGATAAACTTCAGAAGAGTACGGGGCTTGACCTTAGAGTTTTTGAAGATGCGATTACTTTTAAGATAGCACTGATGGTAGTAAAATACATGAAGTATATGGAAAGTATCGAATATTAATAATAAGGCCTTCTGTCGGGAAGTATAAATACCGTCAGAAGGCGTTTTTATTTTTACAGGAAAGGCAGACAGATGGAATTAAAAAGAAAAGAAATGAAGACGAAGGCAGAGGAATGTCAGGCAGCGGAAGGTATAGAATATACAGATAAAGAAGCTGCCAAAGAAGAAAACAGGCTGCAAGACAACAGAAAGTCTCCTAAAAGAAAGGGAGGCTGTTTTAAACATACAGTAAGTATACTTATGGTAGTGGTTATCATCGGTTTTAGTTTTTTTGCCGGCAGACAAAGTGTACTGACTTCTTCAGGATACGGAACGGGACTGAATAATGGTAAGATTTTGCGAAAGTTAAGCCTGTTAGAAGCTTATACAGGTAAATTTTATCTTAATAAACTAGATAAGAATAATGTGGAGCAAAATATTTATAAAGGTTATGCCAAAGGTTTGCAGGATCCATATGCAGAATATTATACAAAAGAAGAATATAAACAATTAATGGAAGAAGATTCCGGAGAATATGAAGGAATTGGTATATCTGTTGTGAAAGATACGGATACCGGCTATGCAGAGATTGTTTCTGTCTTTAAGGATCAGCCAGCCTATAAGGCAGGCATTAAAGCAGGGGATTTGATTATTGCAGTCAATAAAAAAAATACAGCCGATATGGAGCTTCAGGATGTTGTTTCAGAAATTAAAAAGAAGGAAAATAAAAAAGTAGTATTGACTATTTACAGGGATAAAAAGTCAAAAGATTATACAGTAAAGAAGTCTTCCGTGCAGATAGATACCGTTTCCTACAAAATGAAAGATAAGAAAACAGGATATATTGCAGTAAGCCAGTTCCTTGAAAATACAGGAGATCAGTTTGATAAGGCTGTTACAGAGTTAGAGAAAAAAGGAATGCAAAGCCTTATTATTGATTTAAGAGATAACGGAGGTGGTTTTTTAAATACGTGTACGCAGATGGTGTCCCGTCTTATTGCAAAAGACAAGCTAATCGTATATACGAAAGATAAAGAGGGGAATAAGGAGGAATTTAAAAGTGATTCTGATAAGACATTAAATCTGCCCGTCGTAATTTTAGTAAACAATAATACGGCGAGTGCTTCTGAGATCATGACAGGCTGCCTTAAGGATTATGGGAAAGCAACTGTAGTTGGAACGAAGACCTATGGAAAAGGAATTGTTCAAAATATTATGCCGCTTCCGGACGGCTCTGCTATCAAATTTACAATTGCGAAATATTATACACCAAATGGCACAGATATTCATAAAAAAGGAATCAAACCGGATGTGGAAGTTAAGATAAGCGATGCACAGTGGAAAAAAGCACAGAAAGATGAAAAGGCGGACATCCAGTTAAAGAAAGCGATGGAGCTTCTGAAAAACTAAAAAAGGAAGCTTTATCAAGAGTGTTTATGTTTGTAAAGAGACTTTGGTAAAGCTTCTTCTTTCCTGAAGGTGTTTGAGCTGCTCGACTTGAAATTAGATTCCTGCTTTTTCTTTTAGAAATTTTGCCAGATATTCATCAAAGGCATACTCAAGTGATTTATCAAGCGAGAAGTTTTTGTAGGAAATTCCGGTAGTGATAAGAAGGCTTTTTGGGTCATAGAGGATATTCATATAAATTCCTTCAATATCTTCTTCCCGGAATGAGCTGTTGCTATGTGCAATTAAATAAGCAATGGATTGACTGGGAAGTCCGAACACAATCTTACAGGAAAGGGGAAGACGTTTTCCTTTAATGATGTCAAAAATACGTCCACGGATTTCTTTCCAGTAGCAAAATTCACGATTCAGGGTCTGTTCTACATTTGTGTCGTAGAAACCTTCATTAATATGCCCCTGAATCTGATAGCTCACTCCCATTTTAATGGAAGCTTCAATAAAATAAAAATGATCAAAGGTGTCTTTTGATAAAAGATGAGACATAAAGTCTTTTATATCAGAAACTTGTATAGATAACATAAATACCCTCCATGAATGTTGTGGAACAGAATTTTTGCTGGATTTAAAAATTCTATTATAAAATCTTATGATTGATAATAACACGAATTATTTTGTTTGAAAAGGAGTACAAAATGAATGTTTTAACAGAGTGTTTAAGTCAGGGAACCTCACCGGCTGGCGTGGTTTCTTTTGCAAAGGAATATTTGAAGAGGGAAGGATTTGAGGAATTATATTACGATAAAATGCTTTCTCCAAAAGAGGATGGAAAGTATTTTATTACTCCGTTTCCGGATGTGCTGTTTGCTTTTACGACAGGTAATGGAAAGAGCTTGATACCGTCTTTTCGTATGGCATTTGCACATACAGACCAACCCTGTTTTAAGGTAAAAGGGAAACCGGATTTTAAGAGTATGGGTTGTGCGATGCTCAATGTTGAAGTGTATGGCGGGATGATGGATCATACATGGTTTGACCGTCCACTTGGAATGGCAGGAACGATTGTACTAAAAGGAGAAAAAGTTTTCGAACCGACAGAGGTGTTATATGACAGTAAAAGACCGATTGCAGTGATTCCCGGAATTGCGATCCATATGCAAAGGGAGGCAAATAACGGTTGGAAGATTGATCGGCAAAAAGAATTAATGCCGCTTCTTGGACTTGCCAATGGGCATTGGACAGAGGATACATTTCTTCAATTTCTTGCAGGAGAGATTTCAGTAGATGAGAGTGAGATTTTGAGTTATGATCTGAATTTATATAATTATGATAAGCCACAGCTTTGTGGAATGAAAGAAGAGATTTTATGCAGTCCAAGAATTGATAATTTAGCTTCAGTCAGTGCGTTATTAGAATCTCTTACAGATGGTGAGCGGGAGGAAGGTATTAATCTTATTGGTTTATTTAATCATGAAGAGGTAGGAAGCTTTACAAAATCTGGAGCAGATTCGACCTTACTTGAAGGAATATTGAAGCGTATTCTATCAGGAATGGGATGTTCAAAAGAACAGATGGATATTTCACTGGCAAAAAGCTATTATCTTTCCGTAGATGGTGCACATGCAGCACATCCGAACTATCCGGATCGCTGTGATACAACAACAAGAGCTTATGTAGGGCAGGGTGTTACTATAAAAGTAAGCGGTACACAAAAATATGCTTCGGACTGTCGTATGTCTGCAATTTTAAAAGGGATAGCAGAAAAGTATGATATATTATTACAGGAGATCAATGACAGAAATACGATTCGTGGAGGCACAACGTTAGGCCCTATGATTGCTTCTCATTTGCCAATGGCAGGCTGTGATCTGGGAATTCCGATGCTGGCGATGCATTCAGCGAGAGAGACAATGGCTGTAAAGGATTATGTAAGCTTATGTCAGATGATAACCGCTTTTTTTGCAGAGTAAATATTTCATTAACATTGTAGAAGTAAATAGTCTATTTTTCCCTCTTCATGCATATACTGAATTAGTATTGGGGAGGGATTTTCATGGAAAAACAAAATATATATCAGGATATTTCTGCCAGAACCGGCGGAGAAATTTATCTGGGAGTTGTCGGACCGGTGCGGAGCGGCAAATCAACATTTATTAAACGTTTTATGGAACTTCTTGTACTTCCTGAAATAAAAGATGAAAATGAACGAAAAAGGACAATGGATGAACTTCCACAAAGCGGAACAGGGAAAATCGTTATGACGACGGAACCGAAGTTTATACCAAAAGAAGCAGTCGAACTTCCTATGGAAGATATGAAGATAAAAATTCGTCTGATCGATTGCGTGGGATTTATGATTCCCGGTGCCGGAGGGAATTTAGAAAACGGACAGGAAAGGCTTGTAAAAACACCGTGGTTTGATTATGAGGTGCCCTTTACGAAAGCAGCAGAATTTGGAACAAGAAAAGTAATCAGGGATCATTCTACGATTGGTATTTTAGTTACAGCAGATGGCTCCTTTGGAGAAATTCCACGGGATTCTTATGTAGAAGCAGAAAAGAAAACCGTTGCAGAGTTAAATGAGATCGGAAAGCCTTTTTTAGTACTTGTAAATAGTGAACGTCCGTATTCAAAAGCAACGCAGGCTTTAACACAAAAGCTTTCAGAGGAATATAATACGAGTGTTATGGCAATAAACTGTGATCAGTTAAGGCAGGAGGATATTCTGGAAATATTAAAAAATATATTGTTAGAATTTCCATTGGCTGCAGTTGGATTTTATTTGCCTAAATGGGTGGAGACGCTTCGGGATGATCACTGGATGAAGAAATCGATACTTGATCTTATAAAAGAATTTATGACAGATAAAGGTAAAATGAAAGATCTGTATCAGAAAGTATTTCCCTCGAATGATTACATAGAATCAGGAAAAATAGAAAAAATTCATATGGATACAGGTAAGGTTGATGTCAGGATACAGATAAGAGATTCTTATTATTATGACATTCTTTCAGATCTTACAGGTCTGCCGATAAAGAGTGAATATCATCTGATTCGTATGATGAAAGAGCTGTCTGCCAGAAAAAAAGAATTTGAAGAAGTATCACAGGCATTAAAAGATGCCAGAGAACGTGGTTATGGTGTTATGAAACCGGTTCTTTCTGAAATTACGCTCTCAGAGCCGGAGGTAGTGAAACATGGTAATAAATACGGGGTAAAAATCCGTGCCGAGGCTCCTTCGATTCATTTGATTCGTGCAAATCTTACTACGGAAGTTGCACCGATCGTAGGGACGCAGTTACAGGCAGAAGATCTTATTACTTATATAAAAGAACAGGCAGGAGAAGAGCCGAACGAAATCTGGAAGGTTAATATTTTTGGAAAAACATTAGAACAGCTTGTGGATGACGGGATATCTGGTAAAGTTACAAAAATAAATGATGACAGCCAGGAAAAGCTTCAAAATGCTATGGAAAAAATCGTAAACGAAAGCAGTGGCGGATTAATATGTATTATTATATAATATAAAAGCTTCAAAGGTTATATCAGATGTGAGATGACTTCCACCGTTGCAGGCGGCTAGAAATCAATTAGTATCAATGGTGGGAGCCAATTCAGCATCTGATATAGCTTTGGGAAGGTTTGTAGAGCAATCAATGTTATATTTTACTTGCATAAAATGGAAAAAAATGGTATAATAATCAGGGGGTGATTATATGGAAATCCAGCTTTGGAGAGAACTGCTTGACCCATACCAGCTTGCAGTCGATGAACTGACTGTAAAGTTTCATCATATTATAGAAGAACATCGGAATCAGGGTTTATATTCACCGATTGAGTCTGTAGACGGACGGGTGAAGAGTATTGTCAGTATTTTAGACAAGATGCAGCGTAAGAATGTATCTATGAATGATATTGAGAAGAAGATAGAAGATTTAGCGGGGATCCGTATTATCTGCCAGTTTGTGGAAGATATAGACAGGGTAGTGAATCTGATAAAGAACCGGACAGATATGAAGGTGAAGTGTGAGAAGGATTATGTGAGCCACATGAAGACGAGTGGTTATCGCAGTTATCATATGATTATTTTGTATACAGTTAATACGATTCATGGTCCGAAGGAGCTGAGTGCAGAAATTCAGATTCGGACGATGGCAATGAATTTCTGGGCGACAATAGAGCATTCTTTGCAGTATAAGTATAAGGAGAATATTCCTGAATATATTCAGCAGAAGCTTCTTGATGCTTCAGAAGCGATAATCGAGGTGGATCATGAGATGTCCGATGTGAGAGATGAGATCATGGATGCACAGAATTCTCACAGAAGGAAGGAAACATTAGTAAAGGATATTTTGAATAATATCCAGAATTTATATAAGGTTGCCAATCAGCGAGAGGTAACGAAGATTCAGGATGAATTTTATAAAGTATATGTGCTTGACGATATGCTGCAGCTTAAACATTTTGCAAGGCAGCTGGATATTATTTCAGAAGGTTATCGTGCACAGAGCCTGTAAAGTTCAGAAGGATGATGTAACAAGGACATAAGAGATACAGGACATATAGGAAGAGAGATACAGGAGGAAGGGATGAATTTACCAGAAGATTATCAGAGCAGAATGCAGGAGATGCTTGGGGACGAGTATCTTCAGTATCTTGATAGTTTTAATCATAGTTATGGACAGACGCTTCGGGTGAATCAGTTAAAGATGGAACCGGCGGATTTTATCCGCCGGTTCCTTTTAAACGGACAGGTTTCCTGGTGTGATACAGGATTTTATTATGAAGGGGATGAGAGGCTGTCAGCTAATCCATATTATCATGCGGGAATATATTATCTTCAGGAACCAAGTGCGATGGCACCGGCCGCTTTTTTGCCGGTAGAACCGGGAGATAGGGTACTTGATTTATGTGCGGCACCGGGAGGTAAGTCGACGGCACTTGCAGCCCGACTTCAGGGAGAAGGATTTTTATTATCGAATGATATTAGTGCTTCCCGCTGTAAGCCGCTTCTTAAAAATATGGAGATGGCAGGAGTGACGAACAGTGTAATTACCTGTGAGGCACCGGAAAAGCTGGCAGGTCGTTTTGCAGGGTATTTTGATAAAGTGTTAGTAGATGCTCCCTGTTCCGGAGAGGGAATGTTTCGAAGAGAGCCTTCGATGGTAAAGAGCTGGTCTGCTGAAGAAGTGAAGAGATATGCCGTGCTTCAAAGAGAGATTCTTTTTCATGCGGCACAGATGCTTCGACCGGGCGGATACCTTTTATACTCAACCTGCACCTTTGCAAAAGAAGAAGATGAACAGACGGTAGAATATTTTTTAGAACAGCATAAAGATTTTTCATTGCAGGAGTTACCTCTTTGTGAAGGTATCGAAATGGGAAGAGTGGAATGGACTTTACACGGAAGAGAAGATGTAAGGAATTGCCGACGCTTTTTACCACATAAAGTAAAGGGAGAGGGGCATTTTGCGGCATTGTTTAAGAAAGAGGAGTCTGCAGACAGTTCCTTTGGAAGTGTATCCGGGGACTGGAGCACAAAGGAACAAAAAGTATCAAAAGAAAAGATTCCGGAGGCAATGGAAGATTTTATGCGGGACATTCCAGACTGGAAGCAGTGGAAAAAGAGAATCTTTTTTATAAAAGAAAGAGCTTTTTTACTGCCGAAGCATTGTCCAAGCCTTCAGGGACTTCGGATTGTCCGTTCCGGACTTTATCTGGGTGATTGTTTAAAGAAGCGTTTTGAGCCAAGTCAGGCATTAGCGATGGCATTAAAATCATCCGAATATAAGAAGAGCATTTCATTCCCGGCAGAAGATATTCGCATAGAAAAGTATCTTCGTGGAGAGACGGTGGAGATAGATAATACAGAAATAAAAGGATGGACACTTTTTTGTGTGGACGGTTTTCCTCTTGGCTGGGGAAAGTGTAATCGTGGAAGGTTAAAGAATAAATATAATCCGAATTGGCGTAAATTATAAGAGAAAGGGAAAGAAAATATGCCGGATACTTCAAAGAAGATAAGACTGGATAAGTTTCTGACACAGGCTGCAGAGCTTACCAGAAGCGAGGCCAGACAGATAATTAAGAAGGGCAAGGTAGATGTTGGTGGAGAAATTGTGAAAAAGCCGGAATACAAAGTCTCCACACAGGAGAGAGTCTGTATTGATGGGGAAGAAGTAGTATATGAGCAGTTTCGCTATATTATGCTGCATAAACCGGCAGGGGTTATCAGTGCTACGGAATCTGCGGAGGACAGAACGGTCCTTGATTTGATCACGAATGGAAAGAAGGGTTTATTTCCGGTAGGAAGATTGGATAAAGATACCGAGGGACTTTTATTGCTTACGAATGACGGGGCATTGGCTCATAATCTGTTATCACCGAAAAAGCATGTGGATAAGAAGTATTTTGCAGTTCTTGACGGACCGGTAGGAGAGGAAGAGCAGAAGCTTTTTTCACAGGGGTTAGATATTGGAGATGAGAAGCTTACGCTTCCGGCAAAGCTTGAATTAACAGAAAAGGACAATGAAGTATTTATTACAGTTTGTGAGGGACGTTTTCATCAAGTGAAGAGGATGGCACAGGCAGTCGGACGGAAGGTCACATATTTAAAAAGAATTTCTATGGGGAGCCTGGTTCTTGATGCTGCTTTAGAAAAGGGGGAGTACAGACCCCTTTTTGAACAGGAGCTTTCCAAATTGTTACAGGAAGATTCATATAAATAATATCAGATGTGAGATGATGCACATTTGCAGCAAGAATGTCCTAGCATTCTTGAATCGTGAAAGAACGTCAGGTAAAAAGAAAGGAATTACTATATGGCAAAAGAAAAAGGCTTTTTGCCTGTAAATAAAGAGGAAATGAAAGAGCGTGGCTGGCAGCAGGCGGATTTTGTCTATGTTTGTGGAGATGCCTATGTAGATCATCCGTCATTTGGTGCGGCAATCATTACCCGATTGTTAGAAGCAGAAGGGTATAAGGTTGCATTTATCGCACAGCCGGACTGGAATGATGAGAAGAGCATTACTGTTTGCGGAGAGCCAAGACTTGGTTTTATTGTATCTGCCGGAAATATGGATTCTATGGTGAATCATTACACTTCATTTAAAAAGAGAAGGCATCAGGATGCTTATACACCGGGGGGAGGATTTTCAGGAAGACCGAATCGTCCCACGATTGTGTACAGTAATCTGATTCGAAAAACGTATAAAAAAACACCGATTCTATTAGGTGGAATTGAAGCATCTTTGCGAAGACTGGCACATTATGATTATTGGAGTGATAAGGTAAAGCGTTCGGTTCTCTTAGATTCCGGAGCCGATCTTCTCATGTACGGAATGGGAGAACATTCTATCCTTGAGATTGCGGAGGCATTAGATTCAGGGATTGATGTACACGATATTACCTATGTCAGAGGAACCGTTTTTAAGTGCAGAGATTTAGAAGAGCTTTCCTGTGAATATGAACTGCTTCCATCTTATGAAGAAATTACAAAATCAAAAGAGACATTTGCCAGAAGTTATTATCGTCAGTATGTCAATACCGATGCAATTACAGCAAAAACGCTTGTGGAACCTTATAAAAAGAAGGAGTATCTTGTGCAGAACCCACCATCCCTGCCGCTTACTGTGGAGGAGATGGATCATGTATATGAGCTGCCTTATATGAGAACCTGGCATCCATCATATGATAAGCTGGGCGGTGTTCCGGCATTAAAGGAGATTAAGTTTTCGCTTACCAGCAACCGGGGATGTTTTGGGGGATGTAGCTTTTGTGCCCTGACCTTCCATCAGGGAAGACGGATTCAGGTGAGAAGTCAGGAATCTATTTTAAAAGAGGCAAAGATACTGACGAAGGATCCGGAGTTTAAAGGATATATTCATGATGTTGGAGGACCGACAGCAGATTTTAGACATACAGCTTGTGAGAAACAGTTGAAATATGGAGTGTGCACGAATAAACAGTGCCTTTTTCCTAAGCCATGTGGGAATCTGAATGCGGATCACAGTGATTATATTACTCTGTTAAGGAGACTGCGAGCATTACCTGGAGTGAAGAAGGTCTTTATCCGGTCCGGAATCCGATTTGATTATGTATTGGCAGATCAGAAGGATCATTTCTTAGAAGAGCTTTGTAAATATCATGTCAGCGGACAATTAAAGGTTGCACCGGAGCATATTTGTGACAGTGTGCTAAAGCTGATGGGTAAGCCGGAGAATCAGGTATATGAAAGGTTTGCAAAAGAATATAGAAATATGAATAAAAAGCTTGGAAAGAAGCAGTATATGGTTCCGTATCTGATGTCTTCTCACCCAGGTTCTCATTTAAAAGAAGCAATAGCGTTAGCAGAGTATATTCGCGATCTTGGATATATGCCGGAACAGGTGCAGGATTTTTATCCGACACCGGGAACGATTTCTACCTGTATGTATTATACAGGGTTAGATCCAAGAACTATGAAGCCGGTTTATGTGCCGGTAACTTTAAAGGAAAAACAGATGCAGAGGGCATTGATACAGTATCGGAATCCGGAAAACTATGATATTGTAAAAGAAGCACTTATAAAAGGTGGAAGAGAGGATTTGATCGGTTTTGATGAACAATGTCTGATTCCACCAAGAAAGATGGGGAAGAACTATCATCCGGCACATAAGAATTCTGGGGACAGGAATAATATACCGGGAGATAAGAAGATAGAAAAAAGAAAATATCGCCAATCAGAGACAGAAAGGCCTAAGAAGGCGAAAGGAAAATCAAGTAGATTTGCAGGCAAAACAGAAGAGAGTGGAAAGCTAAAGAAGAAGACAATCCGTAATGTTCATAAAAAGAAGAAGCGAAGATAGGAGGAAGCCAGATGAATGTAGGGATTATCACCGGTGCTTCATCGGGAATGGGGAAAGAGTTCGTAAAGCTTACAATGCAGAATCATCTTGAACTGGATGAGATTTGGGTGATCGCCAGAAGAAAGGAACGTTTAGAAGCCTGGCCAAAGCTTTACAAAGAACAGAAATTCAGAATTCTTCCGCTAGATCTGCAAAAGAAAGAAGATATGAATTATCTAAAGCAGATATTAGAAGAACTGGAACCACATATTGAATTATTTGTGCATTGTGCAGGTTTTGGAATTATGGGAAGGATTCAGGATATTGCTGTGGAAGAACAAAGTGAGATGGTAGATGTCAACTGCAGGAGTGTAGTAGAAATTTCTTCTCTGGTGCTGCCTTATATGAAGCACAGCGGAAGAATGCTTTATATGGCATCAGCGGCGGCGTTTCTCCCACAGCCGGGGTTTGCAGTGTATGCGGCAAGTAAGGCGTTTGTATTAAGCTATGTGAGAGCACTGCGGGCAGAGAACAAGGAAAAGCAGCTTCGGGTTACAGCGGTCTGTCCGGGAGCAGTCAAGACAGAATTTTTCAATCGTGCACTTACAAAGAAGCATTTACCTGCCTATAAGAAGCTGGTTATGGCAGATCCTAAAAAGGTAGTAAAAAAAGCCTGGAGAGATAATGAGAGGAATAAAGAGGTTTCTGTATATGGCAGTGCGATAAAGCTTACG
The DNA here is from genome assembly GCA_934317185.1 of uncultured Anaerobutyricum sp. Taxonomy (GTDB): domain Bacteria; phylum Bacillota; class Clostridia; order Lachnospirales; family Lachnospiraceae; genus Anaerobutyricum. The sequence continues at coordinate 16,349 of CAKREJ010000001.1, forward strand.
CATCTGGTAACAAAGATACTTCCTCACAGCTTTTTTCTACAGTTTATTGGAAGAAAATAATAGAAAGTGATAACATACGATGAAAGAGATAATAATTACAAAAAGAGAAGAAGGACAGAGATTTGACCGTTTTCTCGGAAAGTATCTTCCGGGAGCTTCCTCCGGTTTTTTGCATAAAATGTTGAGGAAGAAGAATATTAAATTAAATGGAAAGAAAGCGGAAGGAAAGGAAAAACTAAACGCAGGCGATCAGATTCAGATTTTCTTTGCAGATGAGACATTAGAAAAGTTTCAAAGTTCGCAGAAGGACAAAAGTAATTTTTATAATGCTTCTAAAAGCAAGGAAAAAGCGAATGTAGGACGAGAGCCGGAGCGAAGAAGACTGACAAAGGAAGAGCAGGAACTTCGGAGTCAGGTGCGTGTGCTGTATTCTTCTGAAGATATACTTATCTTTCATAAGCCTGCCGGAATGCTTTCACAAAGAGCAAAGGCAAGTGACGATTCTTTAAATGATTATCTGATGGATTATTGTATAAAGAACAGAATTATATCAAGGGAAGAGCTTGCAGGATTCCGCCCTTCTATCGCAAACCGCCTTGACAGAAATACAAGCGGGATTGTTCTTGCAGGAATTTCAATCAGAGGACTTCAGATGCTGGCGGCGATGCTCAGGGAGCGTACGCTTGGCAAGTATTATCTTTGTCTGGTAGAAGGAAGGGTAAAAGAGGATGCATGTATTGCAGGTTATCTTACAAAGGAAGAAAAGAATAATAAAGTATCCCTTCACAAAGAGAAAGTAGATGGAGCTTCCTATATTGAGACAGAATATAAGGTATTAAAGAGTACAGACAAAGCAAGTCTTTTAAAGATACGCCTGATTACCGGAAAGAGTCATCAGATCAGAGGGCATCTTGCATCGATAGGACATCCGGTATTTGGAGATTACAAATACGGAGACAGAGAATTTAACAATCAGATCAAGTGGAAAGATGGTATTAATTATCAGCTTTTACACAGCTATGAGCTGGTTGTGCCAAAGGGGGAAGGAGAGCTTTCCGGATTGCATATTATCGATCCGGTACCAAAAGCATTTCATCAGGTTCAAAAGCGTTGGGATTTAGATTTTTCTACGCTTTCTTATGAAGAGCCCCTTCCTGTAGAGAAAAGGAAAAAAGGCAGAGAGGGACAGGAGTAATGGCAACCTGGAATTCACGGGGACTTCGAGGATCTGTGCTGGAAGAATTGATTAATTATGCGAATCAGAAGTATAATGATAAAGGATTGGCTCTCATTCAAAAGATTCCGACACCGATCACACCGGTTCGCTTTGATAAAGAGTCAAGACATATCACTCTTGCTTACTTTGAAAAGAAAAGTACAGTAGATTACATTGGAGCGGTGCAGGGGATTCCTGTCTGCTTTGATGCGAAGGAATGTGCAGTAGATACATTTTCTTTACAGAATCTCCATCCACACCAGGTAGAATTTATGAAGAATTTTGAAAGACAGAATGGAATCAGTTTTTTGCTTATTTATTATACACACCGACAAAAGTGTTATTATTTAAGATTTTCAGAAATGATGAAGTACTGGGAACGGATGGAGCAGGGAGGTCCGAAGAATTTTAAGTATGAAGAGTTATCGCCAGGGTTCTTTGTTCCGGCTGCGGGAGGGATTGCACTACATTATCTTGTATCAATGCAGGAAGATTTAAAAGAAAGAAATCAGCGAAATTAAATGACAATGATAAAGAACACCGGATTGACGAACTTTCATTTTTCATATATAATAAGACTTTGTAAAATTTTAAGGATTATAATGTTTTCAGATATGAGGTGAGAGAAAAGTGATTAAGAGCATGACAGGATTCGGGCGTGGCGAGAGCGTGTCAGAGGACAGTAAAGTCACTGTGGAGATTAAGGCAGTCAACCACAGATATTGTGATCTGAATATGAAGCTTCCGAGAAAGCTTAATTATTTAGAAGCAGATGTCCGAAGCTTTTTAAAGCAGTCTGTCCAGCGTGGCAAGATTGATGTTTTTATAAATTATGAAGATTTGTCTGCAAAGGATGTGAATGTCCGCCTGAATGAAGAATTGGGCAGAGAATATTATGCGGCACTGACAAAGCTTGGAGAGACACTTGGAATTTCCAGTGATGTGACAGCATTGCAGATTGGAAGATTTCCGGATGTACTTTCATTAGAAGATGTTCCGGTGAATCAGGAATTTATAAAAGAACAGATTATGAAGGCGTTAGAAGAAGCGACTGCTCACTTTTCTTTCAGCAGAGAAAAAGAAGGTGAGAATCTGAAGCATGATATCCTTGCAAAGCTTGAAGGAATGAAGGAGAATGTTGCCTTTATCGAAGAAAGATATCCGGACATTGTAAGAGAGTATCGCAAGAAGCTTGAAGATAAGGTTACGGAGCTGTTAGGTGATTCTGGTATAGATGAGAATCGTATTGCAGCAGAGGTTGTTATTTATTCAGATAAGATCTGTGTAGATGAAGAGACCGTTCGTTTGAAGAGTCATATTGACGGAATGAGGGACGAGCTCTTAAAGGGAGGCAACGTAGGACGTAAGCTTGATTTTATTGCACAGGAGATGAACAGAGAGGCGAATACCATTTTATCAAAGGCGAATGATATTCAGGTTTCCGATCATGCGATCGATTTGAAAACAGAGATTGAAAAAATCAGAGAACAGGTGCAAAATATAGAGTAGACGGAGAAAGAATGGCAGATTTTATTAATGTAGGTTTTGGAAATATGGTAAATGGAGATAAGATTATTTCCATGGTCAGTACGGATGCCGCACCAATTAAGCGAATGATACAGAATGCCAGAGACGAAGGGAAGGCCGTAGATGCTACCTGTGGACGGCGTACGAAGGCGGTGCTGGTTATGGAAAGCGGTCATCTTATTTTATCTGCCCTCACGACAGATACACTATCTTCCAGATGCCATAGTAAGCGTAATGATGAGGATGAGGAAAATGAAAGATAAGGGAACATTGGTTGTAATTTCCGGATTTTCCGGTGCAGGTAAAGGAACAGTATCAAAGGCTCTCGTAGAGAAGTTTGGATACAGTCTTTCTGTTTCAGCAACAACCCGTCAGCCAAGAGAGGGAGAGCAGGACGGAAGAGAATACTATTTTAAATCAGAAGATGACTTTTTACGTTTGATCGATTACAATGGCTTTATTGAGTACGCACAGTATGTAGAGCATTACTATGGAACTCCCCGTAAGTTTGTTGAAGACGAGCTTGCGGCAGGTCATGTTGTGATTTTGGAAATCGAAGTTCAGGGTGCTATGAAGATTAAAGAACAGTATCCGGATGCAATTCTTTTATTTATTACAGCACCATCTATTGAAGTGCTTAAGAACCGCCTGATCGGGCGCGGAACAGAGACTGCCGAAGTTGTAGAGAAGAGAATGAAGAGAGCTGCCGAAGAAGCAGAGAGCATTGATCAGTATGAGTTCATTGTCAGCAACGAAGAAGGGAAGCTCGAGGATTGCATGAATACGATTCACTCTATTATTGAGAGTGAGTCCTGCCGTATCACAAAGAGACAGGAATTTGTAGAAGAGCTTAGAGAGGGTCTTAAGGAATATAAAGAGGACACTGAAAAGGATAAATAGAAAGGAGATTTATTTATGTTACATCCATCTTATACAGAATTAATGGAAAAGATTAACAAAGAAGGCGAAGCAGGAGAAGAACCGGTTATTAACAGTCGTTATTCTATCGTTATCGCAACATCGAAAAGAGCAAGAGAGATTATTGCAGGGGATGAACCTTTAGTAGATGGAGTGAGAGGTGAAAAGCCATTATCTATCGCAGTTAAGGAATTATATGATTCTAAGATTAAGATTCTTCCGGGAGACGAGGAAGTTCCTGAGGATGAAGAAGAACTTTCCAGAGAAGAATTTGAAGAATTAGGAGAAGTTGATCCGGCATTTACAAATGTGGAGTAAGAAGGAGGCAGACACCAGTATCCGGGGTCTGCCTTTTTATGTAAGCCGGTCTGCCTTTTCGAAAGCAGATGACAATGATAAAGCAACATATATCATAGCTGCCTTTTTGGTACTCAGTATGTTGTGTATAATCTTTCGATTTTCTGCTGCCGATGCCACGCATTCATCTGCGTTGAGTGAGGGCGTGTGTGTTCGTATTATTCGGGAGATAGCTGCTTTTTTCCCGGAAGTGTTTTCAAAGGAGCAGGTAACTAGATTTGCAGAGATAATAGAATATCCGGTACGAAAATGTGCACATTTTTCAGAATATGCAGTTTTAAGTATTACAGTGAATCTATATTTATGGATCTGCTATCATATAGAACGATTTTTTGTGAAAGAAAAAGTTTCCATGTGGAACTTTTTGTGGAGAGCAGAAGCTTTTTGTGCCATATATGCCTGCAGTGATGAACTCCACCAGTATTTTGTGCCGGGAAGAAGCTGCAAGTTTTTTGATGTCTGTGTTGACAGCACCGGAGCATTTTTTGGAGCTTTGTTTTTTTGGACAGTTTTTTATATGAGGAAACGAAAAAGGCAGGAAATTAATAACAAGAGTGAAAGTTGACGCTTTTTTATAAAAAAGCTACAATAAAAAGCATGATAAATATTCAGAACTGGGATGAATCGCAGCTTTGAGTGAAGTTGATATTGGTTATTATAGAGGATAAACACAATCTGGCAGACGATAGTTCTGTATTTGAAGGGAGGATTTGGAATGAAATGTAGTCAGTTATTAGAACATTTAGAGTATACTTGTTTACAGGGAAGTACGGATGTTAAAGTCAGTGCCGTAGTGAATGATTCCAGAAAAATTGAAGAGGGATGTCTTTTCTTATGTATTAAAGGAGCATCTTTTGATGGACATAAGTTTGCAGCAGAGGCAGCAAAAAAGGGGGCAGCCGTTTTAGTTGTAGAAGATGAAGTGGAAGTACCGGAGAATGTGACAGTGATTAAGGTAGAGAATACCCGTTATGCAATGGCACTCATTTCTGCGGCATGGTTTGGATATCCGGCAAAAGAGCTGACAACGATTGCGGTTACCGGAACAAAGGGAAAAACAACGACAACCTATATGGTGAAGTCTCTCTTAGAGGAAGCAGGACATAAGGTTGGTGTAATCGGAACAATAGAAGTTGTGATTGGTCAGGAACATATTCCGGTAAATAATACAACACCGGAATCTTATGACATTCACAGCTATTTCAGAAGAATGGCAGAGGAAGACTGTGATGTCGTTGTCATGGAAGCTTCTTCTCAGGGCTTTAAGCTGGACAGAACAGCAGGAATCCTATTTGATTATGGATTGTTTACAAACCTTTCACCAGATCATATCGGACCGAATGAACATAAAGATTTTGCGGAGTATCTTTCCTGCAAGGCACAGCTATTTCAACAGTGTCGTTACGGTTATGCCAATATAGATGATGAGCATTTTGCAGAGATTACAAAGAATGCAAGCTGTCCGATCGAAACCTTCGGTCTTAATAAAGAGGCAGATTTAGCAGCATATGATGTGGAACTTACAAGAGACAGGGACTTCCTCGGTGTAGACTTTGGGTTACAGGGAAGCTATGAAGGCAAAATTTCCTGTGGTGTACCGGGAACTTTTAATGTGCATAATGCGTTAGGTGCCATCTGTATCGCAGGACATATGGGGGTTAGTGTAGAACAGATGAACAAGGCACTCCGACATTTCAGCGTAAAGGGAAGAGTGCAGATTGTTCCGACAGGATACGATTACACGCTTATTATTGATTATGCACATAACGCAGTGGCTTTGGAAAGTATTTTAAATACATTAAGAGCTTATAACCCACCAAGACTGATCAGTCTGTTTGGATGTGGAGGCAATCGTTCTAAGCTTCGTCGTTATGAGATGGGTGAAGTTTCCGGCAAGCTTGCGGACTTCACGATCATCACATCGGACAATCCAAGATTTGAAGAGCCACAGGCAATCATTGATGACATTTTAATCGGAATGAAAAAGACAGACGGAAAGTATATATCTATTATTGACCGTCGTGAGGCAATCTCCTATGCCATGCATCATGCACAGCCTGGAGATATTGTAGTTCTCGCCGGAAAGGGACATGAAACATATCAGGAGATTGAAGGAAAGAAGTATCATATGAGCGAAGAAGAAATCGTTCAGGATGTTCTTGATGGTAAATATTAAAGCAAAGGAAACAGTATGGGAGACAGTAATATAAGATATGCTGACGTAATCATAGATATTTCCCATGAGGCACTCGATAAAGTATTTCAGTACAGAGTGCCTCTTTCCTTATGGAAAGAAGTACATCCCGGCAGTCGGGTATTTGTTCCTTTTGGAAGAGGAAACAGAGAAATAGAAGGCTATGTTGTTGCTATTCGTACAGAGGCAGATTACGAAGAAAGTAAAATAAAAGAAATTCTTCGTATAAATACAGAAGGTGTTTCTGTAGAATCTGAATTAATAGAGGTTGCCGCTTTTTTAAAAGAGCAGTATGGCTCCACAATGATTCAGGCTCTTCGTACCGTATTGCCGGTTAAAACAAAGCTAAAGCCAAAGGAAGAAGTGTCTATTATACTTTCTATGGATGAAAAAGAAGCCAGACAGCTTCTTATGGAATGGGAAAGAAAGCATTTTGTGGCAAGAGCAAGATTTTTGTCTCTTCTTATAAATCGGGGAAGGATTAGCAAAGAGGAGGCAGTAAAAGGGTGTAATTTTCCGCTAAAGGAGATAAGAAGGCTGTCAGAACAGGGAATTATAAAACTGGAATCAAGAATCAAGTATCGAAATCCGTTTCCTGAATTTACGAAGAGAAGTGCCGGCTGGAAGCTTAATGAAGAACAAAGAATGATCGCAGAAGATTTTCAGGCAGAGTATGGCAGTGGGAAAAGAGGAACATATCTGCTTTATGGTGTGACAGGAAGTGGGAAAACAGAGGTTTATCTTGCTTTGATCGAACAGATGCTTGCAAAGCAGAAGCAGGTTATTGTTCTGATCCCGGAAATATCGCTTACTTATCAGACAGTAAGACGCTTTTATGAGAGATTTGGAGAGCGTATTGCAGTTATTAATTCAAGAATGTCAAAGGGAGAGAAGTCAGATGCCTGTGAACGAATTCGGGCAGGGGAGGCAGATGTAATTATAGGAGCACGTTCTGCACTATTTGCACCAACAGAGAGGCTTGGACTTATTATTATTGATGAGGAGCATGACGGGGCATATAAAAGCGATACTTCTCCGAAATACCATGCCAGGGAGACAGCAATTTACCGGGCAGGGCTTTGCGGTGCAAGCGTTGTGTTAGGTTCGGCCACTCCGTCTGTAGAAGCTTATGCACAGGCATTAAGCGGGAAATATAAACTGTGGACATTAAAAAAAAGAGCCGGCAATGCCATGCTTCCAAAGACACAGATTATTGATTTGCGAGAAGAATTAAAAAAGGGAAATCGTTCTATTTTCAGTGAAGAACTATATAAGAAGATTAAGGAACGTCTGGCTAAAAAAGAGCAGATTATGTTGTTTTTGAATCGGCGTGGATTTGCAGGTTTTGTGTCCTGCCGTGCCTGTGGACAGGTTATAAAGTGTCCGCATTGTGATGTGACACTCACCTATCACCGGAATGGAAAGCTACGTTGTCATTACTGTGGTTATGAAGAAACCTTTGTAAAGCAGTGTCCGGTTTGTAAAAGCCCTCATGTAGCAGCCTTTGGTCTTGGAACAGAGAAAGTAGAGGCGGCACTTCATGCAGAATTTCCGGAGGCGAGAGTCCTTCGTATGGATATGGATACGACGAGGCGAAAGCATGCACATGAAGAAATGCTGGCTGCATTTTCAAAGGGGGAAGCAGATATTCTTCTGGGAACCCAGATGATCGTAAAGGGACATGATTACGCCAATGTAACACTTGTAGGAATTCTTGCGGCAGATTTATCGCTTCATGAACAGGATTTTAGAAGTGGAGAAAAGACATTTCAGCTTCTTTGTCAGGCAGCAGGTCGGGCAGGAAGAGGAGATAAACCGGGCGATGTTATCATTCAGACTTATTCGCCGGAACACTATGCGATTACGACAGCGGCAGAGCATTCCTATGAGAAATTTTTTAAAGAAGAATACACTTATCGAAAATTGATGGCATATCCGCCATGTGCACATATGCTTGTGATACTTGTACAATCCGGGAATGAATCGCAATCTGTAATTGCGAAGCTCCGTATTGAAAAGATGATTGAACAAAGTCAGCAAAAGGAAGCAGTTCCGGTACAGATTTTGAGTCCGGGGCAGGCGAGCCTGTCTAAGCTTAAAGATATATACAGACAGGTACTTTATTTAAAACATAAAGATAAAGAAGTGCTGCTTGATCTGAAAAGAAGGTTGGAGCCGGTATTAGAGAAGCATCCAATGTTTGCGGGAATATCCATTCAGTTTGATTTTGATCCGCTTTCTCATTATTAAGTATCTTTACGGCAGACGTTTACAATGTTATAATTAAATTTACAGCTTTTATAAGCTTTCTGATAAGAGATAAAATACAAATACAACAAGGAATATACCAGGAGGAAAAGAAATGGCAATTCGTAAAATTCGCTATATTGGCGATCCATGTTTAAATAAAGTTTGTAAACCGGTACAGAAGATTACCGCATCTATTGAGACACTGATCGAGGATATGTTCGATACAATGTATGAGGCAAGAGGTGTTGGTCTTGCAGCACCGCAGGTTGGAATCTTAAGAAGAATCTGTGTTATTGATGTTATGGATGGAGATCCGATTATTCTTATCAATCCGGAAATTATCGAAACATCCGGAGAACAGACAGATGACGAAGGATGTTTAAGTATTCCGGGTAAAGTGGCAAGTGTAACAAGAGCGGATTATGTAAAGGTGAAGTCTCTTGATATGGATCTAAATCCAGTTATCATCGAGGGAGAAGGACTCCGTGCAAGAGCATTACAGCATGAAATAGATCATCTGGATGGAGTTCTTTACGGAGACAGAGCGAATGAACCATATCATGATCTGGAGGAAGAAGAATGCGAGTAGTATTTATGGGAACACCGGACTTTGCAGTTCCTACATTAGAGGCACTGATAGGAAAGCATGAAGTTGTCGGTGTAGTAACACAGCCTGACAAGAGAAAAGGCCGTGGTAAGGCGATGGCATTTACTCCGGTAAAGGAAAAGGCTTTAGAGTATGATATTCCGGTTTATCAGCCGGTAAAGGTAAGAGAAGAAGAATTTATCAATACGCTTCGTAAGCTTGACCCGGAAGTTATCGTTGTGGCAGCTTTTGGACAGATTCTTCCGGAAAGTATTTTAAATATGCCAAAGTATGGATGCATCAACGTACATGCGTCTCTGCTTCCAAAGTATCGTGGGGCAGCACCGATTCAGTGGTCTATCATTGACGGTGAAAAGGAAACCGGTGTGACGATCATGTATATGGAAAAGGGATTGGACACAGGTGATATGATAGAGAAGGTCGTTATTCCGATTGATGCCAAAGAAACAGGAGAGTCCTTGCATGATAAGCTTGCAGCAGCAGGTGGACCGCTGTTATTGGATGTACTTTCTAAATTAGAAGAGGGAACGGCAGTGCGTATTCCTCAGAATGACGAAGAGAGCTGTTATGCGAAGATGCTTACAAAAGATTTGGGCAAGATTGACTGGAAAAAAGATGCCATTTCCATTGAACGTCTTATTCGAGGATTGAATTCCTGGCCAAGTGCGTATACCGCTTTTCATGATAAGATTCTTAAAATCTGGGATGCAGATGTAGAAGCCGGAACAGCGAAAGAAAAGCCGGGAACAGTTATAAAGGTAACTGCGGATGCGATTTATGTACAGACCGGTGAAGGAGTTCTTAAAATCAATGAAGTGCAGATTCAGGGCAAGAAGAGAATGGCAGTAAAAGCATTCCTTCTTGGTCATAAAGTAGAAGAAGGTTTTCTTCTTGGAGATAATGAATAAAAGCGGATGTTAAGATAGATACAGAGAAAGGAAATGCAGATGGAGAAGCGGATAGATATGCGGGCAGAAGCTCTTGATACGCTGATTGACATGGAAAGAAATAAAAAGCTTTCTCATATAGCGATTGGAGAGACACTGATGCGAAATCAGTTTGAAAGAAAGTCTGACAGGGCTTTTTATACCAGATTATGCGAGGGCGTGACCGAGAGAAGGATTTATCTTGATTATATTTTAGACCACTATTCAAAGACACCAATGAAAAAGTGCAAGCCACTGATCCGTTCTCTTCTGCGAATGGGAGCATACCAGATTCTTTTTATGGAGGTAAGAGATGCAGCAGCGTGTTCTGAGGCAGTTTCTCTTGCAAAGAAAAGAGGATTTGGAAGATTGAGCGGTTTTGTAAATGGGGTATTGCGTACTCTTATACGAGAAAAAGAGAGTCTTCCGATTCCGGATAAAAAGGATTTTGTAAAATATGTAAGCATTTATTACTCTGTGCCGGAGTGGTTAGCTAAGCTTGTGATTGAGCAGTATGGTAAAGAGAAGACAGAGAAGATTTTTTCTTCTTTTTTAGAGGCACGACCACTTACGATCCGCACAAACCTAAGTAAGATTACACCGGAAGAATTAGAAAGAGAGTTGAAGGAGGAAGGGATAAAAGTAGAAAAAGGGAATTATCTGCCTTATGCTTTTACGATTGCTGATTTTAACTATCTTGGAAAGCTTCCGGCTTTTCGACAGGGAAAGTTCGCAGTACAAGATGAAAGCTCTCAGCTTGCAGTTGAGATCGCAGATATTAAACCAGAGGATTTTGTACTTGATGTCTGTGCTGCACCGGGAGGTAAGACCTTTCATGCGGCAGACCGCCTTCATGGAACCGGAGAAGTGCTTTCAAGAGATTTGACAGAATATAAGACGGAATTAATTGAAGAGAACAGGGAACGTATGCACTATGATAATGTAAAAGTGCAGCAGTGGGATGCATTAGAAGAAGATGACAGTCTTTTAGAAAGTGTGGATGTCCTGCTGGCAGATCTTCCATGCAGCGGACTCGGTATTATGGGCAGAAAGAATGATATTAAATATCAAATGACAGAAGAACAGCTTGGTGAGCTTGTCCTGTTGCAAAGAAGGATCCTTTCTGTGATATGGAAGTATGTAAAGCCGGGTGGACAGATGATATTCTCTACCTGTACAATAAATCAGGGTGAGAATGTAAAGAATGTTCAGTGGATTGAGGAGAATACACCTTTACGACTGGCATCTATCGAAGAATATCTACCGAAAAACCTTAAAAATCGAACGGGAAGTCAGGGATATTTACAGCTCATACCAGGAGCAGATACCTGCGACGGCTTCTTTATTTCTAAATTTAAAAGACCGGAGGCGAGGTAATATGGATTTTAGTATGGATTTAAAATCCATGACAATGGAAGAACTGACAGATTGTGTAGTTGAACTGGGCGAGAAGAAGTTCCGTGCAAAACAAATTTATGGATGGCTTCATCAGAAGCTGGTGAGAAGTCCGGAGGAGATGCGTAATGTTCCGGCTAAATGTATGGAAAAGCTTTTAAAAGATCATCCGTTTTATGGTGTTGAAGAGGTAGAACATTACGAATCACAAATTGATGGAACACAAAAGTTTTTATTTTCCCTTCATGATGGTAATATGGTAGAGAGTGTACTTATGAAATATAAGCACGGTAATTCTGTCTGTATTTCTTCACAGGCGGGGTGTCGTATGGGATGTCGTTTTTGTGCTTCGACATTATTAGGACTATCGAGAAATTTATATCCGTCCGAGATGCTTGATCAGATTTATGCGATTCAGAGAGCAACCGGAGAGAGAGTATCACATCTTGTTGTTATGGGAACAGGAGAGCCTTTTGATAACTTTGATTCTCTTTGTCGTATGATAGAGCTGCTTTGTTCTCCGGAGGGATTAAATATCAGTCACAGAAATATTACGGTATCTACCTGTGGCATCGTACCAAAGATTTATGAATTTGCAGACAGGAATCCTCAGGTAACGCTTGCGATCTCCTTACATTCCCCGAATGATGCGATGCGCAGAGAGCTTATGCCGATCGCTAACAAATATTCGATGGAAGAGTTGATGAAGGCGGCAAACTATTATACAAAGACAACCGGACGAAGAATTACTTTTGAATATAGCCTTGTAAAAGGGGTGAATGATAAAAAGGAACATGCACAGGAATTGATTTCCCGTGTAAAAGGAATGAACTGTCATATTAATCTGATTCCGGTCAATCCGATCAAAGAAAGAGATTATGAGCAGTCTTCGCAGAATAATGTGGCAGCATTTAAACATATATTGGAAAGACAACATATTCAGGTAACTGTACGCCGGGAGATGGGCCGGGATATTCAGGCCGCATGTGGACAGTTACGAAAGAGCTATAAAGAAAGGAGTGGGGACGAATGAAATCTTTCGGCATGACAGATATCGGAAGAAAGAGAAAAGTAAATCAGGACTATCTGTTTTTTTCCGATGAGCCGGTCGGATGCTTTCCGAACCTCTATATTGTAGCAGATGGAATGGGTGGACATAAGGCTGGAGATAAAGCATCCTCCTATGCGGTGGATCGTTTTGTAGAACTTGCCAGAAAAGAAACGAAGGAGCTTCCTTTTCTTGTTATGGAAAGAATACTGAATGAAGTAAATGAAGAAGTATATACTCTCTCCTGTAAGGAAGAACAATATTCCGGAATGGGAACAACTATTGTTGTAGCAACAGTAGCGGATAAGACGGCATATATTATGAATGTGGGAGACAGTCGTTTATACTACTTTGATGAGAAGCTTCATCAGGTAACAATGGATCATTCTCTTGTAGAAGAGTTAGTCAGAGCAGGGGAGATTAACCGGGAAGAAAGCCGCAATCACCCACAGAAAAACATTATTACAAAGGCGGTAGGCGTGGCTGGTGATGTGCAGCCGGATTTCTTCATTGTGGATATGAAGGAAGAAAGCTCCTTGTTGTTATGCTCTGATGGGCTGACGAATATGGTGGATGATGAAAAGCTGGAAGAAATTTTATCCGGGGATGGTACAGAAGAAGAAATGGCAGAAAAATGTATAGAAGAAGCCTTGTTTTATGGAGGGCTGGATAATATTGCTGTTGTCATTGCCCGGAATAGAAGTGGGAGGTGAGGACATTGCTGCAAAAAGGGACTATATTAGCTGGAAGATATGAGATACTGGAACATATCGGCTCCGGAGGAATGGCAGATGTATATAAAGCAAGATGTCATAAATTAAACCGTTATGTAGCAATAAAAGTTCTGCGCCGGGAATATTGTGATAATGAGAGCTTTGTACGGAAGTTTACAGTCGAAGCTCAGGCCACAGCAGGACTGACACATCCTAATATTGTCAATATTTATGATGCAGGGAATGAAGACGGCATTCATTACATCGTAATGGAATTAGCCGAAGGAATGACTCTGAAACGATACATTAGACGATACGGCCGGTTGAGTGCCAGAGAGACGGTAGACTTTGCGATACAGATTGCCAGTGGATTGCAGGCGGCACATGATCATCATATCATTCACAGAGATATTAAACCACAGAATATTCTGGTGTCAGATAGTGGAAGAATAAAAGTAACAGATTTTGGAATTGCCAGAGCAGCAACAGGAGATGATACGATTTCTTCCAGTGCATTAGGATCCGTAAGGTATCTTTCTCCGGAACAGGCCAGAGGTGGTTATGCGGATGAGAGAAGCGATTTATATTCTCTTGGAATTACAATATATGAGATGGCAACCGGTAAGGTTCCATTTGACGGAGAGAATACAGTAGCGATAGCATTAATGCATTTAAAAGATGAGATCACACCGCCACGATGTTATTTTCCGGATATTCCTGCAAGTCTGGAGAAAATTATTTTAAAGTGTACAATGAAGCAGCCGGAACAAAGATATCAAAGTGCAGCAGAGCTTATTATTGATCTGCAAAAGGTATTTATTTCTCCGGAGGGCAATTATGTATATGTGAATCCTCTCGTGGATGATTCTCCTACGATTCAGAGAAATTCAGAAGAAATGCAGAGAATTCGAAAATCGCTATATGAAACAGATGACAGACGTAAAACGGATGTGGAGCAAACGAAACTCAGAGCGAAGGATCAAAATGAAGAGGTTGAGGATTATAAGGATGATGAAGCTATGCATCCAAAGCTTGAAAAGATGATTCTTTTTATCACGATTCTTTTTGGAATTCTCGTTGCCTGTGTTGTATTTTACCTTATTGGTAATTCATTGCATATTTTCCGCTCTTCCGGTGGAACAACACAGCAGGTTGAGGTCACTGAAAAAAGAACAGAGAAAAAGACAGAAGCTACTACAGAAGAGCCAAAACCGGAATATATTAAGATGCCGAAGCTTATTGGTAAGACAAAGAATGCTGCCGAAGATGAAATGAAAGCTGTCGGGTTAAAAGCAGAGTTTACTTATCAGAATGGAAGCAGCAGTAAAGATACTGATCTTATTGTAAAGAAGCAGCAGTACGAAGAAGGGGAGTCTGTTCTTATAAATTCTACGGTAAAGCTGACTTTAGGCAAGAAGGAAGCAGCAACAACTGCGGCAGAAAAGGTAGAAGTACCGGCAATGGTAAACTATACAGAAGAAAAAGCGAAGAAGGAATTAGAAAAGCTTGGTCTTAAGGTAAAAAAAGCCTATGCTACAAGTGATACAGTAAAGGAAGGGTACGTTATCAAGCAGAGTCCAAAAGGTGGAACGATTGTAAATAAAGGTTTTGCAGTAACGATTACGGTAAGTAAGGGCGTTGGAAAAACAACGGTCCCTTCACTGATCGGTGTATCACAAAGTGTCGCAGAACAGGAATTAAATCAGGTAGGTTTAAAGCTTGGTGCGATAAGTTATGATTACAGTGGAGAAGTAGGTGTAGGAGATGTTATTTCTCAGGGGATCAAGTCAGGAACGTCAGTAGATAAGGGAACGAAGGTTTCTGTTGTTTTAAGTCTGGGTGAACAGGAAAGTTACCGATATGAGGGAAGCGTAAATATTGATGAGCAGCCTTTTGAGGAAGGAAGTTCAGGAAGTGTAAAGCTTGTATTAAAACAGGATTCCTGGGAGAGCACGATTTATTCCAAGAGCAGTTTGAGTAATGATGATTTTCCTTTGAGTGTAACTTTTGAAGGAGACAGGGAAGGCTCAGGAACTGTAATTATGTATATTAACGGAAAAGAATATAATAAGTACAGTGTTAATCTAAGTGCTATTTCAGATTAGAGAGATAGCCTGGTGGGAAAGGGGGTGTCGTAATACGGTCTTAGGAGCGTAACGGCAGTCCCCTTTTTGAATTTTATGGAGGGAAGAATGACAGGAAAAATTATGAAGGGAATCGGAGGATTTTATTATGTATATGTAGAAGGCAGAGGACTTTATGAGTGCCGTGCCAGAGGAATTTTCCGTAATAAAAAAATGAAGCCTAATGTCGGAGATATTGTAGACATTGATCTTTTATCAGAAGAAGAAAAAACAGGGAATCTCGTAAAAATTCATAAGAGAAAAAATCAGCTTATTCGTCCTATGGCAGCAAATGTAGATCAGGCATTAGTTATTTTTGCAGTCCATGAACCGGAACCCAATTTTCATTTATTGAACCGATTTCTTATTATGATGGAGCAACAGGAAATTCCGGTGATCATCTGTTTTAACAAAACAGATCTGGCAACGGAAGAACAAAAAGAGCAATTGAAAAAAGATTATGCAAACAGTGGTTGTGATGTTATTTTTCAGGCAGCAACAAAAGGTGAGGGAATTGCACAGGTAGAGGAACTTCTACGTGGAAAGACAACAATCATGGCAGGACCGTCCGGTGTTGGAAAGTCTTCTACTCTAAACTGTATCAGTCATGATAAACAGATGGAAACCGGTGCAGTTAGTGAAAAAATTAAGCGTGGAAAGCATACAACAAGACATTCAGAATTAATTTATATTGGAGAAGACACTTACTTAATGGATACCCCTGGATTTAGTTCCCTTTTTCTTGAAAATATTGAAAAAGAAGATTTGAAATATTATTTTCCGGAATTTACCCCTTATGAAAATACTTGCAAGTTTAACGGATGCTGTCATATTCATGAACCTGGATGCGAAGTAAAAAAAGCATTAGAAGAAGGAGAAATCAGTAAGCTTCGTTATGATGATTACTGTATGTTTTATGAAGAATTGGCACAGCAGAGAAAGTGGTAATCAATTATTCCGAGACATTTTGAAATAATGAGGATTTTGAGAAGATGAAAGCTAGTAACTCAGTAAGGAAAAATCAGGAAGGAATATCAAATGATGCAGAAAAAGAAAAAAGTTTTAATTGTAAGCGGTGGAAGCGTAGATACGGATTTTGCAAAAGAATATTTAAGAGACAGGCAGTATGATCATATTGTTGCGGCAGATTCCGGATTGGCACACTGTAAAGAAATCGGGATAGAGCCGACAGATATTCTTGGTGATTTTGACAGCCTTAAAAATAAAGCACTTCTTGAAGAATACAGAAAAAAAGGAATACCGTTGCGGGAATTTCCTGCCAGAAAAGATTATACGGATACACATCTTGCAGTAAAATATGCGATGGATCTTAAGGCGAACGAAGTAACCATTTTAGGAGCAACAGGAACAAGATATGATCATACACTTGCAAATATTAGCTTGCTTGCATTTATGAAAGATAATGGAATCGAAGCAAAGATTGTCGATGCATATAATGAGATAGAGATGCTTCATGGTCCGGAAGAGAGAAAATATCTTCGTTCCGATATCGAAAATCCCCAAAATCCTAAAAAAGAATATTTCTCTATCATTGCTTTTTCTCCGGAAGTGACAGGCGTTGATGAAGAAGGATTCTCCTATTCACTGAAGAATGGAACCCTTTATAACAAAGAAAGTATTGGTGTCAGCAATGAAATTGTGGAGAAAGAAGCTACTTTACGATTACAAAGTGGATATCTTATCGTTATGAGAACAACAGATTAGGAAAGACGCAACAAAGAAATGTTGTTTTTAGCAAAAATGGTGTTATAATAGTTTCGGTTAAGGTTATCTTAATCAGGAAACCCTCCACTTTTATCAAGTGGCGAGTAATAACGAATCTCATGTTCATTTGATTTGAAATTTTCGAATGTAGTGAAGATTGTGAGAGTATGTAAATGTTACAGGAGGAAAACACAATGAAAAAACAACTAAAATCAATTTCTGCCTGGATGCTGTCTGCGTTACTTGCAACAACAGCTTTGCCTTTTTCTAAAGTAGAGGCGAAGTCAAAATGGGTTGAAATGAATGGAGTCAATTACGAAATAAACAGAATGACAGGTGAGTGTGAGGCCAGTCTGAATGTGAAAAAGGGAAAGCGAGAGGTGACAATTCCCAATAAAGTTTCGTATCAGGGAGATACTTATAAAGTAACCTTTTTTAGCTGGGATGATTGGGAACAGGACTGGAAAGAAGAAACAAGTCGCAACTATAAACCAATAGCCGGCTCCTATCAGGCCGTACTTGAAAAGATCACTATTGCAAAAGGTGTTCGTGTTTCTGAACCGGCATGCCATTATAAAAAGCTTAAAACAATTGTTTTTAAAGATCCGGCAGGAGTTTCCGGAACGGAATTTTATGATTGTCCACAGCTTCAGAGCTTATATATTTCTAAAAAAGTAAAGTATTGGCCAACAGTAAGAAAGTGTCCAAAAGTAAAGATTACGGCATCTTCTGCTAATCCATATTTGAAAGTAATTAATAATGATATTTACTCGAAAAATGGAAAAGTTCTTTATAGTGTTGCAAGTACAAAGAAAAATTATAAAGTAAGAAAGTCTGTAAAAGAAATAGAGGATGGTGCTTTTTACAAGAATGATAGTATTAAGAGTATTTATCTTCCGGATTCTGTAAAAGAGATTGGGGAAGAAGCGTTTGGAGATATGAAAAATCTTCAGTCAGTTCGCTTTAGCAGATCAATCAAAGAATTAGATTATGCGATGTTTAATAAGTGTAAAAAGTTAAAAACAGTTAAGCTTCCCAAAAAAATTCAGACCATTCGTGGGAATTTTGGAGGAAAGAAAAACTGCTATATCAAAAAAATATATATTAACGCAACAAAATTAAAGAAGAGTAATTTAAAAGGTCTTCCGAAAATATGCAAAGTATATGTAAAGAGTAAAAATGTAAAAAGTCAGGTCAAAAAAGCTGGTTTTAAAGGAAAAATAATAATTCAATAAGCAAAAATAAAAAGAATCAGGTAGCAAATGTGACGTAGTCGCTCTGCTACCTGATTCTTTTTATTTTTGCTTTGTTGATGTCACGGTTCTATACATTAAACTTAAATAATACCACATCGCCGTCTTGCATTACATACTCTTTTCCTTCAGAACGGACAAGACCTTTGTCTCTTGCAGCACTCATGCTTCCATTTGCAATCAGATCATCGTAGCCGATAACATCTGCTTTGATAAATCCACGTTCAAAATCCGAATGAATTTTTCCTGCCGCCTGTGGAGCCTTTGTACCACGGGTAATTGTCCATGCCTTTGACTCGATTGGACCGGCAGTAAGATAAGAGATAAGACCAAGCAGAGAATAGCTTGCTTTGATAAGCTTTTCAAGACCGGATTCCTTTAAACCGAGATCTTCAAGGAACATAGCCTTTTCGTCATCATCAAGTTCTGCGATTTCCTGTTCGATCTGAGCACATACAACAAATACTTCTGCTTCACAGCTCTTAGCATATTCTCTTACTTTCTGTACATAATTGTTCTCTGCACCGTCATCTGCTAAATCATCCTCAGAAACATTAGCAGCAAAGATGACAGGCTTTGCCGTAAGAAGATTGCATTCATTTAATAAAGCCAGTTCATCTTCATCTTCTGTTACAAATGTTTTTGCAAGCTGTCCATCTTCAAGATGGGCTTTTACTTTCTTTAAGAAATCTACTTCAGCAGCAATTTTTTTATCATTATGCGCTGCACGGGCAGATTTGGAGATGCGACGGTCTAATACTTCAATATCAGAAAAAATAAGCTCAAAGTTAATTGTTTCAATATCACGAAGTGGGTCAACACTGCCGTCAACGTGAATTACGTTTGTATCCTCAAAGCAACGTACAACATGAACGATGGCATCTACTTCACGGATATTTGCAAGGAACTGGTTTCCGAGTCCTTCACCCTTTGATGCACCTTTTACAAGACCGGCAATATCAACGAATTCAATTGTAGCCGGAACGATTTTGGCAGAATCATACATATCAGACAGCACTTTAAGACGCTGATCCGGAACGGCAACAATACCAATATTAGGGTCTATAGTACAGAATGGATAATTGGCAGACTCTGCTCCTGCCTTTGTCAGGGAGTTAAATAATGTACTCTTACCGACATTAGGAAGACCAACAATACCTAATTTCATAAAAAACTTCCTCCTGTTTTAGCTAACTTTATAATTCAATCTAATATTGTAGCATAGAAAGTAAGAAAAAGACAGGGATTTCTGATTTAAATAGCAATCTGGATTGAAATTTCCTTATGAGGAGGATATAATAAAAAAATACAATAAAAACAGGAGGAATTTATGCAGTATACAGATATAAGATTTCCACATATCGGGATTGTGCTTTCTCATGTAGGAAGATATATTTCTGTTGGGAATTTTCAAATTATGTTTTATGGAATCATTATTGCCTGTGGTTTTCTGGCAGGCTTATTTGTTGCACAGCAGGAGGCAAAAAGAACGGGGCAGAATCCGGAGCTTTATATGGATTATCTGCTGTGGATGATGATTCCGGCAATTATTGGGGCGAGAATTTATTATGTTGTATTTTCCTGGGATGCATATCGGAATAACATTCCGGAGATTTTTAATTTAAGACACGGAGGACTGGGTATTGTCGGAGGAGTCATTATGGCGATTCTGGTATTACTGATTTTTGCGAGGAAGCGTAAGCAAAGTGCTTTGTTGATGCTGGATACGATGACAATGGGACTACTTCTGGGACAGATTATGGGACGCTGGGGCAATTTCTTTAATCGAGAAGCTTTTGGCGGATATACGAATGGACCTCTGGCGATGCAGATTCCTCTTAAATATTTTGAACAATATGGAAGGGTAGACGAATTAAGGGCTTCAGGAATTCTTGATCATCTTGTAACTCTTACGGTAAATGGAGAAAAAATGTCCTATATTCAGGTACATCCGACATTTCTTTATGAGGGATTATGGAATCTTTTTATTTTACTTTGTATCTTTTTATATCGTAAACATAAGAAGTTTGATGGGGAATTGTTATGTATTTATCTGATGGGATATGGTGCAGGAAGATTCTTTATTGAAGGTCTTCGGGTGGATCAGTTAACTATCGGACATACAGGAATCGCAGTAACACAGGTGGTATGTATTGTAAGCTTTGTCGGAGGACTTATTGGAATGATTTTAGGACGAAGCAGACATAAAAAGAGTAAGACTTGCTAAAACCGCCTGTTTATGCTATAATTCCTTAGGTTTTCACAAAAATTATACAAAAAGCCAATTGGCTGGAGGATGTTATGAAGCGATTTTGGAAAGATTTAACGAGTCATTATCGCTACGCCATTTATTCTGCAAAGTCAGAATTAAAGTCAGAGGTTGCTAACTCCTATCTGAACTGGATATGGTGGGTATTAGAGCCATTCTGTTTCATGCTGATTTATGCATTTATCTTTGGTGTTGTGTTTAATGCAAGCGAACAGTATTTCCCGGTATTTATTTTTGTTGGTATTACTGCCTGGGATTTTTTTAATCGATGTGTGACACAGAGCGTAAAGCTTTTGAAGAATAATAAGTCTATCGTAACAAAGGTATATATTCCGAAGTTTATTTTGCTTATATCCAAGATGTTTTTCAATGGCTATAAGATGCTTTTCTCCTTTGGTATTATCGTAGTCATGGTTATTTATTTTAGAATACCGATTACTTTGAATGTTTTATATGTTATTCCTGTATTTATCGTACTTTTTGTCATTACATTTGCCTGTATGACACATCTTATGCATTATGGGGTGTTTATTCAGGATTTGGCGAACGTAACGAATATTGCCCTTCGTATGATTTTTTATATGACTGGTATTTTCTACAATATTGAGACAAGACTTCCGGCAAAATATACAGGGGTTCTTATGAAGGGGAATCCGATGGCACTTATTTTAAGTAGTTTGAGAAAGTGTATTTTATATGGACAGGCACCAGATGTAAAGTGGCTTATCATATGGTTTATTGTCGGTGTGATTATTGCTGCATTGGGAATTCGTAAGATTTATAAGAATGAAAACAGCTATGTAAAGGTGATTTAATGGAAGAGAATAAGAACAGTGCGATCAGTGTGAGAAATGTCTGCATTGATTATAAAAGTTTAAAAACAGGCTCGATTAAACAGAACTTTTTCAAATTAAAAAAGGTAGAACAGGAAGTATTTCATGCTGTAAGAAATGTTTCCTTTGAAGTTCCGGAAGGACAGATTCTTGGAATTACAGGAAAGAACGGTAGTGGAAAGTCTACGATGCTTCGTGCGATCGCAGGTATTTTCTCGGCAGACAGTGGAGAGATTGATCTTCACGGACATACGATTTCTTTATTGTCAATAGGTGTAGGTTTTAAGAATGAGTTGTCAGGAAGAGAGAATATTATTTTATCCGGAATGCTTCTTGGTTTCTCAAGAGAGTTTATTCTTGAAAAGATGCCGGAGATCATTGAATTCGCCGGAATTGGAAACTTTATCGATATGCCGGTGAAGACATATTCGAGTGGTATGTATTCCAAACTTGCATTTTCTATTACAGCGATACTTGAGACAGAGATCATGTTAATTGATGAGGTACTTAGTGTAGGTGATCAGAAGTTTAAGAAAAAGAGTTATAACAAGATGAAGGAACTTATTTCTAAGAGAGACCGTACGGTAGTTATTGTGTCACATAGTATGTCGACACTGGAAGATTTATGTGATCAGATCATATGGATGCATGATGGAGAGATCGTAATGTACGATAAGCCGGAAATTGTACTGCCGGTGTATACAGATTTCATGAGATAAATTCTTTGTGTTATTATAGATTTTTAATAAAGAGACATTAGTTTTGCTGCTGATTCACCATTTAGGATAGCAGTTACTATCTATAATAAAAAGAATAGTTATAAGAATAAATAACAAAAAAAGAGGAACGGTTGTTTTTTGGCAGACAATCGTTCTTTTTCTTTTGAAATTTGCAGGTAAAACATTAAAAATAACAGTAGGTTTATATTGCAATACACACCTTGATGATATAAAATAAAACTTAAATGGAATGCGGAGGTAAAAATGGAATTTGTTCATAAATCAATTATGTTAGAGGAAGTAATAGAGTCTCTGACAATCAAACCAAATGGAATTTATGTAGATGGAACCTTAGGCGGTGCGGGTCATTCTTTTGAAATTGCCAGAAGACTTGGAGCACAGGGAAGGCTTATTGGAATTGATCAGGACGGAGAAGCGATCGCAGCGGCAACGAAGCGTCTTGAACCATATAAAGACAGAGTGACGATCGTAAGAAGTAATTATGCACAGATGAAGGAAGTTCTTAGAGATTTAGGGATTCCTAAGGTGGATGGGATTTTACTGGATCTGGGTGTTTCTTCTTATCAGCTTGATAATGCAGAGAGAGGCTTTACTTACAGAGAAGATGTGCCTCTTGATATGCGTATGGATCAGCGGCAGACAAAGACGGCCAGAGATATTGTTAATGATTACAGCGAGATGGAGCTTTATCACATTATTCGTAATTACGGTGAGGATAAGTTTGCAAAGAATATCGCAAAGCATATTGTCCAGGCAAGACAGAAGGCTCCGATTGAGACAACCGGTCAGCTTATTGAGATTATAAAGGCAGCTATTCCAAAGAAGGTACGTGCAACAGGTGGACATCCTGCCAAGAAGACGTTTCAGGCAATTCGTATCGAGCTAAATCATGAGCTGGATGTGTTGAAGAATAATCTGGAAGATATGATAGATATGCTCGATGATGAAGGAAGAATTGCGATTATTACTTTCCATTCTTTAGAAGACAGAATTGTAAAGAATATTTTCAGAACTTGTGAAAGACCTTGTATCTGTCCGCCGGAATTTCCGGTATGTGTATGTGGCAGAGTATCAAAGGGGAAGGTTATCACAAGAAAGCCTATCGTACCGGGCAGGGACGAGCTTGAAGAAAACAGCCGTTCTAAGAGTGCAAAGCTCCGTGTTTTTGAGAGAAGAATCAAAGAAGAATCATAACAGGTAACAAGGTTGGAGGTTTTAGGATATGGCACTTCGTAATACATCAGAACGTTATGACTATATTTTTGGAAATAATGCCAGAAAGATAGAAGAGAATATTGAGAACAGCGTAAATGGAAATGCAGTGCGTAAAAAACAGAGTGCTGTGAAGACAAAGCCTTCGCAGAGCGAGAGACGCTCAAACACTGTAACTAGTAGAGAAACAGAGCGAATTCGCAGAAACAAGGCAAGATTTATAGCATTTGACTGGAAATATACGTTAATCGCACTTTTGGCGGTAGTTATGTGTGCATCAGCAGCTATGTTTTATCTGCATGCGACAGTACAGCTTAATGTTATGGAACAGAAGATTTCTAATTTAAAAACAGAGAAGACAACATTGCTCAGCAAGCAAAGTGCATTACGTTCAGAGATTGACAAATCGATTAATTTAGATGAGATCAAGGCATATGCGGAGAAAAATTTACATATGATAACTCCAAAGGATTCAAATATTCTTCTTTATAAAGGAGAGGACTATGATTATTTCAGGCAATATGAGAGTGTAGATTAAGGAAGAGAAAAGCAGGTGGAAAAGTGGCAGTGAAAGGAAAGAAGACAAAACGCCTGACGAATGTAATGAGAGGTAAGCTGATAGTAGTATTTATAGTTATCATCTGCCTCTTTTTAATTTTGACAGGAAGATTGATTTACTGGACGATAAATAAAGGCAGTGAATTTGAGACGATCGTACTTGGACAGCAGAAACATGACAGCAAGGTGATTCCCTTTGAGAGAGGTAAGATTTACGACAGAAATGGAAATATTCTTGCAACGAATGAAAAGATGTATACATTAGTGTTAGAGCCGAAAAATATTCTTGCACAAAAAGGGTATTATAAAAAAACAACAATAGATGCTCTGCATGAGTATATGGGATTTAGCAAGAGTGATCTGAATAAGATCATAAAAGAGAATTCAGATTCGTATTATGTCGTATATAAAAAAAATATGACTTACGATGAGGTTGAGAAGTTTCAGAAGTTTTTAGATTTGGCAGGAAAGTCTACGAAAGGGGTTTCAGAAGAAAAAAAAGCAAAGATACAAAAAGCGAATAAAGTAAAGGGTGTTAGTTTTGAGGAATCTTATAAGAGAGTTTATCCATATGATTCTCTTGCCTGCAGAGTTCTTGGCTTTACTTCTTCCGGTAATGTCGGCAATTGGGGAATAGAACAGTATTATAACGAAGAGCTTAACGGGGTGAATGGAAGAGCCTATTATTATTTTAATGAGGAGCTTGAGCAGGAACAGAGTGTAAAAGCGGCAAAGAATGGTAAATCTGTCGTAAGTACAATTGATATGCAGATTCAGAAGATTATCGAAGAGAAGCTAAAGAAGTTTGACAGTGAGATTGGAAGTGAGGCTACTAATATTTTAGTTATGAATCCTCAAAATGGAGAGATTCTTGGGATGGCAAGTTCTAATCCGTACAATCTCAATGAGCCGATGGATGAGAAGATGCTGCTATCTTTATATTCTCAAAGTGAAATTGATGAGATGAAAGCATATACGGAGCAGAAGGAGAAAGAAGAAGCAGATTCTGAGGAAGACGATATACAAAGTGAAGATTCTTCTGAAAAAGAAGATGAAAAAGAAGATAAGAAAACAATCTATGATGCCTTTTATGAACTGTGGAGGAATTTTATCATAAGTAATACGAATGAACCAGGCTCTACCTATAAACCATTTACTGTGGCAGCAGGGCTTGAGAGTGGCATTTTGACCGGTAATGAAAGTTATTTCTGTACAGGCTCCCTCATGGTAGGAAAGCGTAATATTGGTTGTTCCCATGTACATGGAAATATTACTTTGAAAAATGCATTGGCCAAGTCGTGTAATGTTGCGATGATGAATATTGCATTCAATGAAGGTGCGGACACATTTTATAAATATCAGAATATCTTTGGTTTTGGACGCAGCACAGGAATCGATCTTCCCGGAGAAGCAGAAACCAAAAGCCTTGTATATAATGCTTCCAATTATTCAAATAGTGTAACTTTGGCAACGAATTCGTTTGGACAGAACTTTAACTGTACGATGATGCAGATGGCAGCAGGTATCAGTTCATTAATCAATGGAGGGAATTATTATCGTCCTCATATTGTGAAGCAGATTCAAAGTGACAGTGGAAATGTTATAAAAAATGTAGAAAAAGAGGTTTTAAGAAAGACAGTTTCTGAAGATACTTCCGCAACAATTCGTTCTTATATGCAGGAAACAGTAGAATCCGGAACGGGAACAAAGGCACAGATTGAAGGATATACGATTGGTGGAAAGACAGGAACCGCCGAAAAGATTCCTAGAAATAAAAAGGATTACTATATTTCATTTATTGGATTTACTCCGGTAGATAACCCACAGCTTCTGATTTATGTGACAATTGATGAACCCCATGTATCTTTTCAGGCCAATGCCGGACTGGCAGTAGAATTAGAAAAGTCCTGCATGGAAGAAATTGTGGATGTATTAGGTATAAAACCGGAAAAAGCGACGGCAAATACGGACAATGCAGCAGATACAGATAGTACTACAGATGCAGACGATGCAGCGGACACAGATAGTACTACAGATACGGACAATGCAGCAGACGCAGATAACACCACAGATACAGACGATGCAGTGGATAAAGACAGTGCAGCAAGTACAGAAAGTACAGCAAATACAGGAGAATCAGAGAGTGGGGATAGTAATATAGAATAAGTTTTTGCGTATACTGATAATAAAATATTTCTGAAGGTGATACTTATAAAGATACATTCATTTCAGAAAAGGAAGTATAACGTTATGTTTCTGGCACTTACGTTAATCTTCCTGCTGTTGATTGGAAGACTAATTTATTTGATGATTTTTTGTTCGAAGGATTTGAGTGAAAAAGCATTAAATATTGAGCAGAGAGAGCGAACGATAAAGGCAGCCAGAGGAAAAATTTATGACAGAAACGGAGTGGTTTTGGCAGATAATCAGGCAGTATGCTCCGTTTCTGTCATTTATTATCAGATAAAACAGCCAGAGAAGGTAATAAAGCTATTATCCGGGAAATTGGAACTACCTGAGGAAGAGGTACGAAAAAAGGTAGAGAAAATATCGTCCAGAGAAAAAATAAAAAGTAATGTACCTAAAGCAATCGCAGATGAGATAAGGGAAGCAGAGCTTGAAGGTGTGAAGGTGGATGAAGATTATAAGAGGTATTATCCCTTTGGTTCTCTTGCTTCTAAGGTACTTGGCTTTTCCGGAGCAGATAATCAGGGGATTTTGGGATTGGAATCAAAATATGATAACGTTTTACGAGGAATCGATGGTAAGATTCTTACTATGACCGATTATCAGGGAGTGGAGCTGCGAAACCAGGCAGAGGACAGAATAGAGCCTGTCAGCGGTAATGATTTATATATATCATTAGATTACAATATACAGTGTTATGCACAACAGGCCGCAGAAAAGGTTTTAAAGACGAAAAAGGCAAAAAGAGTTTCCGTTATTTTGATGAACCCACAAAACGGAGAAATATATGCACTTGTCAGTGCTCCGGAATACGATTTGAATCAGCCGTTTACATTGACGAAAGAATATAAATCCGAAGAAAAAAATCAGAACACCAAGCTAAATAATATGTGGAGAAATCCTGTAATAAGTGATTCTTATGAGCCGGGATCTACCTTTAAGATTATTACAGCTATTGCAGCTTTAGAGGAACATAAGGTAACAGTGCAGGACACTTTTTTTTGTCCGGGATTTAAAATCGTTGAGGATAGAAAAATACGATGTCATAAGACAAACGGACATGGTTCAGAGAACTTTAAAGAAGGAGTTATGAACTCCTGTAATCCTGTTTTTATGGAAATTGGTGCAAGAGTTGGGGCAAAAGCAATGCTTCAATATTATAAAAAACTTGGACTTTACGAAAAAACCGGTGTGGATTTGCCGGGAGAGGCGAATTCTATCATGCATAAGCTTGATAAAATCGGGGCGGTAGAATTGGCAACAATGTCATTTGGACAGTCAATACAGATTACTCCATTACAGTTAATGAGAGCAGTTAGTGCGGGAATTAACGGAGGAAAACTTGTAACACCACATTTGGCACTGGAGAGAAAATCTGCCGTTACCAAAGAACTGACAGAGTATGAATATCATGTAAAAGAAGGGGCAGTTTCTAAAGAAACATCAGCAACTCTTCGAGAGCTTTTAGAAGCGGTTGTAGCAGAAGGAACAGGGAAAAACGGGCAGGTGGAAGGATTTCGGGTAGGTGGAAAGACCGCTACGAGCGAGAAGCTTCCCAGAAGAAATGGAAAATATATTTCTTCCTTTCTTGGTTTTGCTCCTGCGAATCATCCAAAGATTCTCGGAATTGTTCTTATTGATGAACCGCAGGGAACGTATTACGGGGGAGTGATCGCAGCACCTGTGATGGCGGAAATTTTTCAAAATATCCTGCCATATCTTGATAATATATAAAAATAGGATTATACTGTGTAAGAATGTCTTAAATTACAAAGAGATAAAATGGAGGTTAGATTATGGATCATTCAATTGCAATACCAGCATTAGTTGCATTTTTTATTACATTAATTTTAGGACCGGGACTGATTAGTTTTTTACATAAGCTGAAGTTTGGTCAGTTTATCAGAGAAGAGGGACCGGAATCACATTTAAAAAAGTCAGGAACACCAACAATGGGTGGAATTTTATTTCTGGTAGGTATTTTAGCAGGTAGTGCCTTTTATATTGCTGATTATAAAAAGGTAATTCCGATTCTTTTTGTTACACTGGGATTTGGACTGATTGGATTTCTTGATGATTATATCAAAGTAGTAATGAAGAGAAATCTGGGATTGACACCGGCACAAAAGATGCTTGGACAGATTGTGATTACGGCAGTTTTTGCATTCTATATGGTGAATCATTCCGGACTTGGAACTGATGTGATCATTCCATTTTCCGGAGGAAAGGAATGGCATCTTGGGATTTTATATATTCCAATCTTATTTGTAGTAGTGCTTGGAACAGTGAATGGAGCGAATTTTACAGATGGACTTGATGGTCTTGCAGCAAGTGTAACCACTTTGATCGCAGTATTTTTGACAGTAATTGCTGTTGGAACTAATGCAGGAATTCATCCGGTAATTTGTGCAGTAATCGGAGCTTTACTTGGATTTTTATGTTTCAATACGCATCCGGCAAAGGTGTTTATGGGAGATACAGGATCTCTGGCTTTAGGTGGATTTGTTGTATCTACAGCATATATGTTAAAGCTTCCGCTGTTTATTCCAATTGTTGCGTTTATTTATTTTATTGAAGTTCTTTCTGTTATTATTCAGGTAACTTATTATAAAAAGACAAAAAAGCGTATCTTTAAAATGGCACCGATCCATCATCATTTTGAATTATCAGGATGGCCGGAAACAAAGGTTGTTTCTATTTTTTCTATTGTAACAGCCGTTTTATGCCTGATCGGTATGCTTGCGTACTAATAGCCTGCCTGTAAAGATACGAAAGATATAGTGAAAAGATACAGAGAAACTTGGAGGTTGACATGGATTTAAAAAATAAGAAAATACTGATTGCGGGAGCTGGAATCAGCGGAATCGGTGCGGCAGCTCTTTTGGGAAAAGCAGGGATTCCTGCATCGATATATGATGGTAATGAAGAACTAGATAGAGAGGCGATCATTGCTAAACTGCCGGAAAAGATGGAAATTGCTTTTGAATTAGGTGAGTTTAAAGAAGAATTAGCAGATAAATATGATATGCTTGTACTGAGTCCGGGAATTTCAATCCATAAACCGGTAGCACAAGCTTTTTATGACAGAAAAAAGCCTGTATGGGGAGAGATTGAGCTTGCATTTCACTTTGCAAAAGGTAAGATTGCTGCCATTACAGGGACAAATGGAAAGACAACAACGACAGCACTCGTAGGAAGTATTTTGCGTGAGTATTACAAGTCAGTATTTGTTGTGGGCAATATTGGAATTCCATTTACTTCTGTAGCTTTAGATACAACAAAGGATTGTGCGATCGCAGCAGAAATAAGCAGTTTCCAGTTAGAGACAACAATTGATTTTTGCCCGGAAGTAAGTGCGGTGTTAAATGTAACACCAGATCATTTAGATCGTCATGGAACAATGGAGGTGTACGCTGATACGAAGTTCTCCATCTCTAAAAAGCAGGATAAGAATCAGGTTATCGTATTAAATTATGATGATCCGATCACAAGAGAAATGGCACACAGAGCAACTGCACGACCGGTTATGTTCAGTCGTAAAGAAGAACTTTTAGAAGGAATTGTATTAAGAGGAGATACCTTCATCATCAAAGAAGATGGAAAGGAATTGCCTGTATGTACAACAGATGAGATTAAATTGCTCGGTTCACACAATCATGAAAATATTTTGGCAGCTATTGGCATAACATATTATATGGGAGTTCCGGTAGAGAAGATTCGTGATGCTGTTATGAAGTTTACAGCAGTAGAACACCGTATTGAGTATGTTGATACCGTAGATGGTGTAGATTACTACAATGATTCAAAAGGAACGAATCCGGATGCTGCCATTAAAGGAATTTCTGCGATGACGAAACCAACCATTTTATTAGGTGGAGGCTATGATAAAAAGTCTACATATGATGAATGGATCGATGCTTTCCACGGTAAAGTACGTTATCTTATTGTAATGGGGGCAACAGCACAGGCAATCGCCGATACTGCCAAAAAGCACGGTTTCCATAATGTGATTTTTGCAGATACTTTTGAAGAAGCGATGGATATTGCCAGAGAAAAAGCAAGACCTGGAGATGCAGTACTTCTTTCACCTGCATGTGCAAGCTGGGGAATGTTTAAAAATTATGAAGTCAGAGGGAAAGTATTTAAGGAGATTGTCCGAAAGTTTAAGGGGTGAATGCCGTGCAAAAGAAGTTGTTGAAAACTCGTAAGCTACGTGCACAAAATATGGATTATTCTATTTTGTTTCTGGTACTTTTTCTGGTAGGCTTTGGACTGGTTATTTTGTATTCTACCAGTTCCTATAAAGGAAGTCTTTATTATAACGATACAGCCTATTGGGTAAAAAAACAGGCATTTTTTGCGGTAGCGGGAATCATAGTGATGCTTTCTATAGCAAAGCTTGATTATCATGTCTGGAAGAAAAAATCATGGTTTGCCTGGTTCTATTATGGTTTAACAGCCTGTTTGTTACTTATTACATTAGTACTTGGAGCTGCAAGTCACGGTGCAAAACGATGGATTCCGCTGGGACCGATACGTTTTCAGCCTTCTGAGTTTGCAAAGATTACATTGATTTTATTTCTTGCAGCGTTTATAAATAGCAAAACAAAAGAGATGCGTACTGTCATGGGTGTCTTTGTTCCCTTTGTACTGTCTATACCTCTTATTGGCATGGTAGGAGTAGAGAATTTAAGTACCTGTGTTATTATGCTTGTGATCTGTGTTGTTATGATATTTGTCTCCACACCGTTAAAGAAGCCTTTTTTTGCACTGATGGGAATTGGTGTCGCAGGTGCACTGGTGTTGATTAAGACACAGGGATATCGTATGACCCGTATTATTGTCTGGCGTAATCCGGCAGCATATGAGGAAGGGAATCAGACGATGCAGGGACTGTATGCGATTGGTTCCGGCGGACTGTTTGGAAAGGGTCTTGGACAGAGTATGCAAAAGCTCGGATTCCTTCCAGAAGCAAATAACGATATGATTTTTTCGGTAATATGTGAAGAATTAGGCCTATTTGGTGCATTGTGTGTTTTAGCATTGTTCTTTGCTCTGCTATGGAGGTTTATGGTGGTGGCAATCAATGCTGCAGATTTGTATGGTTCCATGATTGTAGTTGGTGTAATGGCACATCTTGGTATCCAGGTGTTTTTTAATGTTGCGGTTGCGACCAATACAATACCAAATACAGGAATTCCGTTGCCATTTATCAGTTACGGAGGAAGTTCCCTGTTCTTCCTCCTGATAGAAATGGGACTTGTTTTATCCGTATCGAGATATATGCCAATCGACAAATAAGGAGCAGGAGAAGAAAGATGGAAGAAAGAAAGTTAAAATTAGTGGCGGATAACAGTTCGAGAAAAAGACACATTCTTCTTCTTCTCGCCGCTTTTATTGTTGTAATTGGTATGGGAATTTATTTTTTACTTACTGATTTTGCAATCCGAAAAGTAGAAATTAAAGGAAATACTACCTACACAAACACAGAGATACTTGATGCAATGAAAAAGGATGGCTATATTAATAATACTTTGCTTATGATAGTGCAGAATCAGTTATTTGGACAGACCTATCTTCCTTTTATTGATAAAGTATCAATGAGCTATGAAGATAGCCATGTATTAAAGGTGCGTATTAAAGAAAAGCTTCGTGCCGGTGTTTTCCAATATATGAATCAATATGTATATTTTAATGAAAAAGGAATTGCGGTGGAAAGCAGAAATACACTGTTTGATGGAGTGCCGATCGTAACAGGGGTAAAGTTTGATCAGATGTCAGTAGACAAAGAGATTCTGGAGAATAAAGTCCCTGTAAAGAAAAAGTATTTCAATACGATTGTGCTGATTACTAAGAAAATCGCAGCATATGATATTCCAATTACAGAGATACATTTTGATGGCGAAGATGATATTACACTACATTCGTCAAAATACAGAATATATTTGGGGAGTTCCTCTTATCTTGATGGTAAGATGTCAAAGATTTCTTCTATACTGGAGACTATTTCTCCAAACTATAAAAAAGGAACGATTGATATGCATTTATATACAGACGAAAAGCCTGTAATTACTCTCAAGGATATAAAATTATAGAAATTTACACAGTAGTCAGAAAAAAATGCAAAAATTCAATTTTTTTGGTTGATTATTTCTATAAAAAACCGTATTATATATTTAAGATATTTAAAATCGGATGAATTATATATTTACATAGAATAAGGAGGAGTAAAACCTTGTTGGAAATTATGTCAAACGAAGAATTAGCACAAGCTAAAATCCTGGTTATCGGTGTTGGTGGAGCCGGTAACAATGCAGTTAACCGAATGGTTGACGAAGCCATCGAAGGGGTGGAATTAATTGGAATTAACACGGATAAACAGGCTCTTGATTTATGCAAGGCACCTACAAGAGTGCAGATTGGGGAGAAGCTGACTAAGGGTCTTGGAGCCGGTGCAAAGCCTGAGATCGGAGCAGCAGCCGTAGAAGAGAACCGTGATGAGATTACAGAGCTCGTAAAAGAAGCAGATATGGTATTTGTTACCTGTGGTATGGGTGGCGGAACCGGAACCGGAGCAGCTCCGGTAGTAGCGGAAATCGCAAAGGAGATGGGAATTCTTACAGTCGGCGTTGTAACAAAGCCATTTATTTTTGAAGGCAAGCCACGTATGAATAATGCGTTGAATGGTATTGAACGCCTGAAAGAGAATGTAGATACATTAATTATTATTCCGAATGACAAGCTGTTACAGATTTGTGATAAGAGAACATCTATCAAAGATGCTTTCTGCAAAGCGGATGAAGTGCTTCAGCAAGGTGTTCAGGGTATTACAGACTTAATCTTTAAGCCAGGTCTCATCAACTTGGATTTCGCAGATATTCAGACTGTAATGAGAGATAAGGGAATCGCTCATATTGGAATTGGTCTTGGAAGCGGCGAGGACAAGGCGGTTGAGGCAATTAAAAGTGCGATGGAAAGTCCGCTTCTGGAAACAACCGTCAGCGGAGCTACAGATATTATCATTAACTTCTCCGGAGATATTGGAATTCAGGAAGTTTACGAGGCAGTATCTTATCTGACAGAGGTTGCCGGAGATGAAGCGAACATTATCTTTGGTAATGTAGAGAGTGATGATGTGCCGGATGATGAAGTAAGTATTACGATTATCGCTACAGGACTTCATGATGTTTCTGGGAAGAGTGCGTCTGCTGTTAAGGTAACACGCAAACCGGCTCAGGATAAGAACGCACAAAATGACGGTCCTACTTATAGTGGACAGCCTATTAAGACTTCTCAGGGAAACAGAGGTGAGGGACAGGAGACGGCTCGTTCTTATGACAACAGAGACATGGAAATAAAGATTCCGGAATTTTTACAAAAAAGAAGATAGCAGAATAAGGAAGAATTTGTATTCTTTTTAATAACAGATGCCGAAAGAGGTCGGATATTAAAGTTTTTTTCTTTAATATTTCGACCTCTTTTTTGTGTACAGATTTATATAATAAATTAACTACATAACAATAGAAGGTGCCATGAATGAAATGGATTCTCAAATAATATCCTTGCTGTATAATTTTATAGCAGACGGCATTGTATTATTTTTTGTCAAAAAAGATTTATTTCCCAATATAAAAGGCAGTCAGATGCTAAAGTGTGCAGTAACTTTTTCTGCCAGTTATCTCCTGTGGGATAATGTGGTGCAGGATATGAATCCTTATTTTAAAATATTTTCAAAATGTTTGCTTATTTTTCTTTTACTTTGTATTTTTTTTAAAATACATTCTCTAAAGCTTTTGATAAAGACAACGATCCTTTTACTATTATATATGTTTCTACTGGCAGGAAGTATTTCTTTTTTTCTATCCTGCATAAATATAGAGAATATAAAAGAAAAGAATGCAGCGTATAAAGCAATGGGTGTTATGTTGTTCAATGCTTTTTTTCTTTTCTTATGGAAACTAAAAAAGAAGAAGGAAGACGGTGTAAAATTTTTTGAGTCTAATATGTATGAGATACAGATTACAAGGAAAGGGAAAAAAATAGTATGCCAGGCAATGTATGACTCAGGAAATCTTTTAAGTAGTGAGATTACAGGTCAGGGAGTATGCATTTTATCGCAGCTACAGGCAAAGAAACTTCTTTTACCGAAAGAATGGGAAATGATAAACAAGTTTTACGATACAGAAATGTTGGAAGATTTTTCGTGGAAAACGTGGGCGAAACAGTTTCAAAGTGGGATTTATATTTTACAGTATTTCACGGTAGGAGAGAAAAAGGCAAAAATGCCGGGAATCATGGCAGAAGAAATTGTTGTGTTAAAGAATAAGGAGGTGCTGGTCAAAACAAAAGGGATGCTTGGTATCAGTCAGGAGAAGCTTTCAGAAAAAAGCAGATTTTCTGTTCTGCTTCCGGCCGATATTTTTGAAAGAGAAAATAATCGCAGTATCGTTTAATGGAGGAAAAAGTATGTCAGTTGTATTAAATGCGTCAGGAGTAAACAGAGTAAGATTTACAGTCATAAATAACATGAAGTCTTTATTTCATCCTCAGAGGGAAGTGCATTATATCGGTGGAACAGATATTCTTCCTCCACCACTAGAGCCGGAGGAGGAGGCTTATGTGTTAAGCCAGTTAGATACGAGAAGAAGTGAGGAAGCAAAAGCACTTTTAATCGAGAGAAATTTACGTTTAGTTGTTTACATAGCAAAGAAATTTGAAAATACAGGCATTGGTGTAGAAGATTTAATTTCCATTGGAACAATCGGACTTATCAAAGCGATACAAACATTTAGATTAGATAAAAAAATTAAACTGGCAACCTACGCATCACGCTGTATTGAAAATGAAATACTTATGTATTTAAGAAGAACAAATAAAATAAAAATGGAAGTTTCCATTGATGAGCCTTTAAATGTAGACTGGGACGGAAATGAACTTCTTCTATCAGACATCCTCGGGACAGATAGTGATGTAATCTCTAAAGATATTGAAGACGAGATAGATCGGAAAATGTTAAACAAAGCGATGGAGATTCTATCCGAGCGGGAAAAACTAATCATTCGTCTTCGTTTTGGAATTGGCGGAGAAGGAAGCGAGGAAAAAACCCAGAAAGAGGTAGCTGACCTTCTGGGAATCTCTCAATCGTACATCTCAAGACTGGAAAAGAAAATAATCCACCGACTAAAAAGAGAAATAATAAAAATGGAATAAACACTAATTTGATTCATTAGGAACGGACGAAAAATAAAAAAAGAGAATAGGGTAAATGTGCCAGTAGACAAAAAGAGTCTACTCTTTTCGCTAAATTTGTGTCCTCCCCTTCTTCCCCAATATAAAATACTAATTTACTTTCGGAGTAGGCAAACAGAAAAACAAAAAAGAAGCAGGTAGCAGATGTGACCTCGGAGCAAGTAAAGGATGCCATCAGGCATTCTTCACGCAGCGACTACTGGCACATCTGCTACCTGCTTCTTTTTTGTTTTTCGTCCGTCATTCCAGCAAATTAGTATTTTTCAATAAAGTTTCTTATGGATTTCAGGGCGTTTTTCTCAAGTCGGCTGACCTGTGCCTGTGAGATACTGATTTCGTTTGCAACCTCTGTCTGTGTTTTTCCTTCGAAGAATCGTTTTTCTATGATGTGATATTCCCTGCCGGGAAGCTGATTCATTGCTTCCTGAAGGGAAAGCTGTTCGATCCATGTATCTTCTTTATTCTTTTTATCACAGATTTGATCCATAAGAAAGAGAGGGTCGTTTCCATCTTGATAAACCGGCTCAAATAGGGACATAGGTGTGGCAATTGCATCTAAGGCGTAAATAATGTCTTCCTCAGCGATTTCCGTTTTTTTGGAAATTTCTGCTATCGTAGGCGAACGATTCAGAGATTTTGTAAGCTGTTCTTTTGCATAAATGGCTTTGTAGGCAGTATCTCGAAGTGAGCGGCTGACTCGAATACTGTTATTGTCTCTTAAGTATCTTCTCACTTCTCCGAGAATCATAGGGACGGCATAGGTAGAAAATTTTACGTTTAAACTGCGGTCAAAATTATCAATGGCTTTCATAAGGCCGATACAACCAACCTGAAATAAATCATCGGCATATTCATGATTGTTGGAAAAACGCTGAATGACACTTAGAACAAGACGGAGATTTCCCTTCACATACTGTTCTCGTGCAGCTATATTTCCCTGCTCGATTTGTATGAATAAATTTTCCTTTTCTTCATCGGACAAAAGAGGTAGTTCCGAAGTATTTACCCCACAGATTTCCACTTTGTTTAAAAACATCGCTATCCTCCTAAAATGAACGTTTACTTTTAGAATGAAAATGCATCTGTATAAAAGGATGAGCTTAAAGAAATAAAAATATTCATATAAAAGATGAATATGTTTAGGAAATCTGTTATAATGAAAAAAGTAAGAGAAATGATGCAAGATTTCTTGTATAAAATTTCAGATTATATTTCAGAGTAGATTCCAGATTTGGTTTTGAATCGGATAGGATAGGAGGACATTACATGGTTGCAGAAATTGTATGTGTAGGAACAGAACTTCTGCTGGGAGATATTATAAACACGAATGCACAGTATATATCAAAAGAGCTTGCACATATAGGAATTGATCTGTATTATCAGACAGTGGTAGGAGATAATAAAGATCGTGTGAGAAATGTATTAGATACTGCCTTAAAGCGTGCAGATTTAATTATCATGACAGGTGGACTTGGTCCAACAAAAGATGACCTTACAAAAGAAGTAGCGGCATCATTTTTTGGAAAGAAGTTAGTATTTCATGAACAGACATATGAGCATGTTAAAAAGAGACTGGAATCTTATGGTATTAATGAGATGACAGAAAGTCAGAAAAAGCAGGCATTAGTTCCGGAAGGATCACTGGTTGTTACTAATCCGGCAGGACTTGCTCCGGGAATCATTATGGCACAGGGAGATAAAGCGATTGTTATGCTTCCGGGTCCGCCAAAAGAGATGAAGGCTGTTCTTGCTGAGTGTTGTCACCTTTTTATTAATCGTCTTTCCGATCAGGTATTTGTATCGATTAATATCAAGTGTAAAGGTCCGGATGAACTTCCATTAAAAGAAATAGGGGAAGCACCGGTGGCAGATTTATTAGGCGATATTCTTGATAATGAGAATCCGACAGTCGCAACCTACGCCAAAGAAGATGGTGTATTAATACGAGTAACTGCATCCGGAAAGACAAGAGAAGCTGCACTTACAGTCATGCAGCCTATTGTGACAAAGATTGCGGAAATACTTGCCGGAAAGATTGCGTGGGTAAAGGAAGAAGTATAAAAACGTTAAGAAGAAGTATAAAAACATTAAATTGAAAGAGGAAAAAAGTGGAAATATCTAGTTTAAAAAGAATAGCAAACAAATACACACAGACCAGTCTGATTCTCCGTATTTTAATCGGTATGGCAATCGGTGTGGTACTGGCACTTACTGTGCCTCAATTTACAGGAATCAAGATTCTTGGAGACCTTTTCGTAGGAGCATTAAAGGCAATCGCTCCATTACTTGTATGCCTTTTGATTATGAGTTCTTTAGCTCAGACAAAAGAAGGACATAACGGAAACATGAAAACCGTAGTAATCCTTTATATGTTCAGTACCGTAATGGGAGCAATCGTAGCAGTAGCAGGAAGCTTCTTATTCCCATTAAAGATCACATTAGCAGATGCTGTACAGCAGGAAGCACCAAAGGGAGTCGTAGAAGTACTTGAAAAATTGCTTATGAACATTGTTTCTAATCCTATTGAAGCTTTAGTAAAAGCTAATTATCTTGGCGTACTTGCCTGGGCTGTCATTCTTGGAATTGCATTAAAAAAGGCAACACCAGGAACAAAGCAGATGCTTTCTGATGCATCTGATGCCGTATCTCAGGCAGTACG
>CAKREJ010000002.1 GCA_934317185.1 uncultured Anaerobutyricum sp.
AAATATTATCATATCCTGCAGAAATAATTCTATCATAAATCATATAACAATAAAAAAGCCATTCTGTAGGACAACAGATTTTTCTGTTATCGGACAAAATGACTTTTCCCTTCTTATTATTTATCTATTTGGCATATGTAATTGAATAATAAGGTTAATTTATCTCACTTTTGTTAGGAACTACTAACTAATATAAGAATAACATAATCCATCAGGAAATGTCAACATTTTTATATGAGAATAATTCTCACAGATAAATCAAATCACTTCATGATTCAGCCATTTCCGGCTTCGGAATCGTATTGTAAAGATTATATTTCGAACGGTCCAGTCTACAAACATTCCAATCCACACTGCCATCGGTCCCATATGAAATGCTCTCGCAAGAAAAATAACAAGACTTACTCTGCAAAACCACATCGAAAGCACAGAAACTGTCATAGAGAATTTTACATCTCCTGCTGCACGAAGACCGTAGGCAGGAATAAATGCCATAATCCACACAATCGGTTTTACAATGCTGATCCATGTTACCATGTAAATACATAGCTTCGCACTTTCCGGTTCCATTCCTCCAAAATACGTGATAGGACGTACCAAAAGATAGAAAACAAGACAGGATATCACTAAAGTAATCTCCGCAATAATACAAAGCTTCTTTATATAATATACTGCTTCTTCTTTTCTGCCTGCTCCTAAAGTTTCACCTACAACGGTCATCAAACCGATACCGATACCGATCGCAAGGATTCCATTTAAATTTTCAATTACATTTGTCATTCCCTGTGCTGCAATCGCTGCTGTCCCCATCATAGAAACCGTAGATTGAATCGCCAGCTTTCCAAACTGAAACATACTGTTTTCGATACCGGAAGGAATTCCGATATTTAAAATCTTTTTAATCTCTCTCCAGTTTGGTCGAATAGAAAAATAATCTCTAAATGGTATTTCAAGAGAAGGGTTTCTAAGCTTCCATAATACAATACTCATACTGAAGAAACGGGAACCTGCTGTCGCAATCGCTGACCCCGCAACGCCCCAGTGGAATACCCAGACAAATAGAATATCCAAAAATGCATTTAAAAAATTAGATGCTATAGAAATCTGCATAGGGAACTTGCTATTATTCTGTGCTCTTAAAATACAGGAGCCATCATTATACAATGCGATAAACGGATACGACAGTACCGAATAAAAGAAATACTGCTTTGCTCCCGCCATAACATCTTTTTCTACCTTTCCAAAAATCAAATTCAAAAGCTGCTGATTAAATACAAGACAAACTCCGGCAATAATTAATGATAATAGCAACGTGATAAATACAAGCTGCCTTGCTGCTTCTTTTGCACTCTTTTCATTTTTACATCCAAGATAATGAGAACACACTACTGTTCCACCAGAAGCAAGTGCAAAAAATGCCTGTACAATCAAAATATTAATCGCGTCAACCAATGATACCGCAGAAATTGCAGCAGAACCAAGATTACTGACTACTAATGTATCAATTGTTCCCATAAAAGAATTCAAAAGCTGATCTAGTGCCAGTGGAATTAATAATGCTGCTAACTTTCGGTTACTATATAATCTTTCCGGCATTTGTTCTTTTTGTTTTGTTAATTCTGTCATTTATGTACTGTTCCTTCATTATTATATTTATTCGTTTCACATCTGATATTATTTACAGATCAGATAATTCATTTTCCTTCATATTTTATTATTTTATGTGGTAATCAGATCCATTCAAAATGTTCACATGCTTTTTTTATCCCGTCATTCACATTCGTATCCGTCACATAATCTGCTTTATCTTTTAATGCCTGACATCCGTTACCCATTGCTATAGAAAACCAGTCTGAATGAAACATATCCATATCATTATAATCATCACCAAACACAACGACATCTTTTTTATCTGCCTTTAGATATTCCATCATATTCAAAATACCGCCTCTTTTATTATCCGGCTGAAACATCAGATACTCCGGTTCAAAACGAAGATGTCCTACAAGATGTTTTGTCGTAAGACGTTCCTCTTCTTCTGCAGGAATTGCCACATATACTTTATAATAATTCTCCACTGCATAAATATCTAATGTATCATCAATAATATATCTTGTCGGCTCTTTTCGTTTTCCTACTTGTTCTAAAAACAAAGTATCCCTCATATAGACATCCTTTGTATCATCCATAACCAGACACCAGCCATAACCTAGTTCATCTGCCTGTTCAATGATACGGATACAGTTTGTTTTATCAAGTGGGATATTCATTACGAGCCTATCATCTATTACAAGACCATTTCCACCATTGCAGACCATGTTTTTAAATCCATTCGCCTTTGTGAACTTTTCTGCTTTATAATGTGCTCTTCCCGTTGCAATCGCCACAAAATGTCCATTCGCTTCTAATCTCTCTAATGCTTCCTTTGCACTCGGAACAATCTCACCGGTTGTACGGTCTGTTAACGTTCCGTCAATATCAAAAAACAAAT
This sequence comes from uncultured Anaerobutyricum sp., assembly GCA_934317185.1. Lineage (GTDB taxonomy): Bacteria > Bacillota > Clostridia > Lachnospirales > Lachnospiraceae > Anaerobutyricum. The sequence goes on from CAKREJ010000002.1 coordinate 2,492, forward strand.
ATTTCTTTTCCATATTTTCCTCCTGTATCACTTTTATGTCTTCTTGAAATTTCTTTATTTTACGCAATTTTTTATTATACTGCGATACAAAAAAGGATGCAAGATTCCCTGCACCCTTTTTTGTTCTTTTTTATTCAAAAGGATAAATCATTCCCCACTGCTTTCTAACATCTGTTAACACACTCATCACATCACGGCTATAGGTAAGATATTCTTCACTTCCACCGTTTAAAACATAATTTTGCATATCTTCTACCTCATAATCAAGTGCATATGCAGTTTCTCCTGCTTCGATGGTTTCTGTATGTCCATCACTTGTATAAGTGATAGTCGCTTTATCTCCTCTTGGATAATTATAAATCTCTATAAATCCATCCTCACAGGCAACAACTCCTCTTTTAGGCTGTTTCGCACGCATTGTAAGTGCCATTACTGCCATCTGTCCATCTGGATTTCGAAGAATGATTCCTGAAGTCTCATCTACTCCTGTCTCAAAATAATTAGCAGTTGTAAGAATCGTATCCGGTTTGCTCTTCATAAAAAATCTTGCAAAGCTTGTCGCATACACACCGATATCAAGTAAAGCTCCTCCTGCTAATTCTTTAGAAAAGAAACGATTTGTCACATCATATTCCTTACAACTTCCAAAGTTCACCTGAATCATCTTTACAGGACCAAGCTTTCCGCTGTCTACGATTTCTTTCAGCTTCTTAAATACAGGCATATGATATAAAGTCATGCCGTCACAGATAACAAGCTTCTTCTCTGCCGCAAGCTTTACTGCCTCCTCAAGCTGCGTATCATTCACCGTAATTGCCTTCTCACAAAAAACGTGCTTTCCACTTTGTAATGCCTTCATTAAAAATTCATAATGAGAATTATGTGGTGTCGCAATATAGACGATATCAATATTTTCATCGGCAAGCATTTCATCCACACTGCCGTAAGCATGCTTTACACCAAATTCTTTAGCATATTTTTCTGCACTTTCTATACTTCTTGCACAGCAGGCATATATCTCACCATTCACACGCTGTAATGCCTCACCCATTTCATGAGCGATCCAGCCTGTTCCAAGCATTCCCCAGTTTAACTTTTTCATTATATATTCGACGTCCTTTCTATTAAAACACTTTTTCAAACGCTCTCTAATACTTAATATCTTATTGTTTTTCGATGACTTTTACTTCATCCCCACATACACAAAGAGCAAAAGCTACCACATCAATAAATAATGCCGTTTCTACCACTCCTGTAAGCTGCTTTAACTTCTGATGTAATTCTGCCGGTTTTCCCGCAAATGCATCTACCTCTGTAAAATAAGTGTCTAAAATATAATTTCCATTATCACTGATAACAAAGCCTGCCTTTGCACCGCTCTTTCGCATTACTGCCTTTCCACCAAGTTTTTCTACCTGTGCCTGTACATAATTTCTACCCTGTGGGACAACCTCTAATGTTACCGAATCTTTTAATGGAAGTGTTTCATAAAGTTTAGATTCATCAATTAACAAAACATATTTTTGTGCCATAGATGCAATAATTTTTTCCTTTGTATGAATCGCACCGTTTGATTTTAATGCATTTAAACATCTGTCAAGCTCATCACAGCCATCAAATGCAATATCAATATACTCTACCATTTCTAATGATAATACTATAAGTCCTAAGTTTTTGCAAAGTTCAGCCGTATCATCAGATGGAGTTACTACCGTTACCCTTTTTCCTTCTTTGGCAAGATATTCTGCCAGAAAGCCTACCGTAGAACCTCCGCCAAGTCCTACACACATACCGTCTTTTATGTATTTTAGTGCTTCTTTGGCACATAATTGTTTCATATTCATTTTTCTGTCTCCTTTTTCTGTCACTTGTTTTAGCGTGCGTTTTAAAGGTTTCCCTTTTTTTCTTCCACATTCTCTGGCAGCGGTTTCTTTAAGAAAGAAAGAATAAGACAGCCAACTAATGCTCCAATAAATATTGCTAACGCATACATTAACGGATTTCCAATAGTTGGAAGAACGAAGATCCCTCCATGTGGTGCACGAAGCGTACAGTTAAATGCCATAGATAATCCACCGGCTGTCGCAGAACCGATAATGCAGGAAGGAATAACTCTTAATGGATCTTTTGCTGCAAATGGAATCGCTCCCTCAGAAATAAAGGATAATCCCATAATATAATTCACAAGACCTGATTCTCTTTCCTCTTTTGTCCAACGGTTTTTAAATAAAGTTGTGCTAAGTGCGATTGCTAATGGAGGAATCATTCCACCTGCCATAACAGCCGCCATAATATAAAAGTTACCTTCTGCTAACTGAGAAGTGGCAAATACATAAGATGCTTTGTTGATTGGGCCTCCCATATCGGTTGACTGCATTCCTGCAACAACGATACCTAAAAGAATTTTAGAAGTACCACCCATGCTGCTTAATACGTTACTAAGTCCTGTATTAATTGCTCCTACAAATGGATTGATTAGTGTTGTTACTACTGCAACTAAGAAAATACCTGCTACCGGATAAATAAGCATCGGCTTAATTCCCTCTAATGCTTTTGGAAGTCTCGAACATAACTTCTTAAGAAGCAACACGATACATCCGCCAATAAAACCAGCAAGCAATGCTCCTAAGAAACCAGAGTTCACATCACCACCGGCAGGATTACCAAAAGTGCATCCCATCTTTGCAACAATACCACCAATAAAACCAACGGCAAGTCCCGGACGGTCTGCGACAGACATAGCGATATATCCTGCAAGAACTGGAAGCATCATGCCAAATGCCTGCTCACCAATTGTCTTTAAATAAGCCGCAACCGGTGTGTTCTTACCAAAGTTTGACGGATCGATGGAGTAATCATCTAATAAGAAGGCAAGGGCAATAAGAATACCACCGCCAATAACAAATGGAAGCATATGAGATACTCCATTCATCAACGCTTTATACATCTGTCTGCCAATGCTCTCTCCACCTGCTGTCTCTACTGCTGTCTCTCCCTCATGATGATAAATCGGTACTTTTTTATCAATAACTTTTTGAATCAGTTCTTTTGGTTTCTGAATTCCCTGAGTTACACTTGTCACTAAAACAGGTTTTCCATCAAATCGTGCCATCTCCACATTCTTATCCGCAGCAATAATAATACCATCCGCTTTCTCGATTTCTTCGGCAGTAAGAACATTTTTTGCTCCATCTGCACCATTTGTCTCTGCTTTTAAGAGATATCCCATCTCTTCACCAGCCTGTGTCAAACTCTCCGCCGCCATAAAAGTATGGGCGATTCCTGTCGGACAGGCAGTTACTGCGAGTACTCGGTAGTTTTTCTCTTCCTCTGGCTGCATATCAACCATATCTCTCTGTGATTCTGCCTCATTAATAATCTGCAAAAATTCTTCCTTCGTCTGTGCTTTTAATAAGAACTCTTTAAAAGAAGGATTCATAAGAAGTGTAGATAACTTCGCTAATGCCTGCAAATGAAGATTATCCCCTGTTTTTGGAGCGGCAATGATAAAACAAAGCTTTACATCCTGTCCATCTGGTGCATCATAATCCACACCGTTCTTTACAGTAATTGCCGCAATTCCCGGTGCTTTTACGGAATCTAACTGTGCATGCGGAATCGCAATCTCATCTCCAATTGCCGTTGTTCCAAGACTCTCTCTTAATAAAATGCCCTGCTTGTACTCTTCCTTATCTGGAATAATTCCTGACTGACTGATTAAATCTACAAGATAATCAATCGCCTCTTCTTTTGAGTTCACATTAACTTGAAGTGCAATACTGCTTTTTTGTAGTAACTCAGTAATCCTCATAATTCTCTCCCCTTAACCTTTTTAATATTATTTTACAAATATAAGAAAATAATTTTCGTATATTTTTTATATTGTAAAATTTATTTTCGTATATTCACTCTATCATGATATATTATTTTCGTCAAGTTATTTTTTAAGAAAATAATTTTAATATTGATTGATGAATTAATTGACAATCTTCTATATTATGCATAAAATAAGGTTATATATGTAAAGAAAGAGAGATTTTCATTAAGAAAGCATACATAAAATAAAAATAACAGGAGCAATTTATATGGAAAAATCAGTTTTAGATACAATCTGTGCCTCTTTAGACAGTTTTTTTGAGTCTGAACGAAAAATTGGCACTTACATTATACAGCATACCGCAGAGGTCGTTGATATGACTGTTGGAGAACTGGCACAAGCTTGCGGCGTCAGCGATGCTTCAGTTTCCCGCTTTTGTAAAAAAATAGATATGAAGGGCTTTCATCATCTTAAAATTACCCTTGCAAAAGAAATTTCCGAAAGAGGAAAAGAAGAGGAAGAAGTATCCAATCACATTTCAGTGAATGATATTGGGCAGTCCCTGAAAAATATTTTAGCGAATAAAGTAACTGAAATTACACAGACCGTTTCTATGATGGATACGGAGCAGCTTCATGAGATTTTAAACAAATTAAATACTGCAAAAACCGTACAGTTTTTTGCAGTTGGTAATACCATTCCTGTAGCAATTGACGGTGCTTTTAAACTGAATCAGATTGGGATTCCGGCAGTATCTGGTACTATCTGGGAAACACAGATTGGCTACACCTATAATATGACAGCAGATGATGTTGTCATTGCTATTTCAAATTCCGGCGAATCTACTGCAGTTCTTCGTGCTTTAGAAGCAGCCAAAAGTGCCGGGGCTACTACCATTTCCATAACAAATAGTGAAAAATCCAGTGCTGCACAGCTTAGTGATTACCACATTACTACCGCTACCCGTGAAAAGTTATTTCTTGACGGATATTGTTTTTCAAGGGTATCTGCAACGACTGTAATCGAAATTTTATATCTTTTCTTAACTTCGATGAGAAAAGATGCCTATAAAAGTATTGTACGTCATGAACAGGCAATTGCTTTTGCAAAATTATAAATATTATTTCTTACACTAATCGTTTCGCAGTATGTTGACCGAAAAACAACAACAGGATATAATAAAATAAAAAGGGTGGAGGTTACTTATGAATAAATATTTGAAACGTACTCTGGTTGTTTCCACGATCATGATTATTATCTTTGCAATAATTATGGTCTGGCCACTTCCTCTTCGTAAAGTTCTTAGGAAAAATGCTGATACGGCTATGACAGTAAGTCTGTCTGAACATGACACAAATGTATCTTCCTTTTCTCTGTCTACAAACTCAGTAGAATATCGAAAAATAATGGAAATCCTTGAAGATTACACATATCATTGTACCTGGTACAGCTTTATTCCACATGAATCCTTTACCGGACATGGAGAAAACCTCATCATTTATACCGGAGACAGCGGTATTGTTGTTGATGTTGATGACGGGCGAGTCTTTGTTGATAAGGGAACTGCCGAACATACATATCGCATTGATTATCTTGGACATAACGATGCAGCTAAACTTACAGCACAGATAAAAAAGGTATTAAAAGTTTGACTTTTATCATTGATTGTATGAAATCATATTTTATATTTTGTATCTATGCTATACCAAAATAGTTTTTCATCATTATTTAAAGCTCTTCTTTTCGAATAAATTTCAATATTTTTTGCATACTATGATTATTAATCATTCAAAAGGAGAGAATAAATGCAGACAGATCATACAAAGCTTACAGATACCACAAAACTTCTAAAAGAATGCGATGCCGGAACTAAAATGGCAATTTCATCTATTAATGAAATTTTAGAAAAAGTGGAGGATCCAAAGCTAAATGAACTTTTAACAAAAAGCAGAAATGAACATGAAGAATTAGAAACAGAAATCCACTCTTTGCTCAGCTATCACGAAGAAGAACAAAAGGAACCTGATCCAATTGCAAAGGGAATGTCTTTTATTAAAACAAATGTTAAAATGGGGCTTAATGAAAGTGATTCTACTGTTGCCGAACTTATCACCGATGGATGTAACATGGGAATTAAATCCTTAAATAAATATTTGAATCAATATAAGATGGCGGACGAGCTTTCTAAAAAAGTTACGGAAAAATTAATTCATCTTGAAGAAAATCTTCGAAAAGATTTAAGAATCTATCTTTAATTTTATTTCAATCATAATTTTTATCTGACACAAACGAAAACCATATCCTTGTAGATGTAATTTCAAAAAAGACTGCATCTATAAGAATATGGTTTTTGTCTTTCATCTTAAAATGTTCCGATCCTTATAAGCAAAAAACATAAGAGAAAACCCGCCGGGAGTGAAACCCCAAAAAACATTTTCACTCTCAGCGGGCATATACAAAATGCAAAGTACATTATGTATTATATCCACTTTCTAGCTATTTTCAATAGCAATTACACGAAATGCACTTTTTATGTCATGAATAACCATTTTCTCTCATATTTTGGGTTTTCAAATCACAAAAAGTATTATATAATATACACTATATTTACAAAGAATAATATATTCTTTCAATTAAAATATACTTTTGAGAAGGGAATTTTTTATGATTTCAATTGCAGTCTGTGATGATAACGAGATTACCGCCGAGGAGGTTTCTAAAAAGGTAAAACAATACTGTCCTGTGGAAGCAGAGATTTCTGTTTTTTACCATACTAAAGATATCCTGTTTTCCATTCATAATGAGAATAAGATTTACAATATCGTACTGATGGATATTGAATTTGATGCTTCTTCCGGCATTGAAGCCTCCAAACAGATCAATGCCTGGCATCCAGATTGCCAAATCATATATATTACAAATTATCCGAATTATTTTTCTTCTGTTTATGAAACTTCACATATTTTCTGTATCCTTAAGAAAGATATGGATATTTATCTTGGAATGGCATTTGAAAAAGCACTAAGACATTTGGAAGAAATAAATAAGTTCTATCTGATCATTCATTCAAAACAAGAAGATATCAGACTTTCACAAAGTAGTATCCTTTATTTAGAGCGAGTGATGCGTACAACTACAATTTATACTACAAACGGCAATTATCAAACTCCAGAAAAGATGGATTCGATAAAGGAACGGCTCTGTTCATGGTTCTGCTGTTCTCACCGCAGTTATATTGTAAATGGTCGTCATATTGTAAATTTAGATCGACATCGTGCCCTTTTATCTAATGGAAGTTCTGTTCCGGTAAGCAGAACCTGTTATGAAAATATAAAGAGAACTTTTGCCAGATGTGTTTGGTCCGAAAAGTTCTACTCCTCACTTTCCGAAAAAAAAGGAGGCTTACAATGAAAGCTTGGTTAAAGAAATACATCCTTCTTATTGCTTTAAGTATTGCTCTTGCAGAATCACTTATCATGTTTTATTTCTATTCCCGTAATACTGTTCCCTCTGTTGTTTTTCTGATGATTTCTTATATCATTCTTCTGTTTTTTCCTACGGGTATTTTTATTGCTTCTTTTAAAGAATTTCAGACAAGAACTTTTTTGCCTTCTCTTGAAAATACAACAACAGAAACAAAACACAAGAAAGCATTAGAACAATTTTCTTATATCAAGCTACAGTTCTACAAAAAATCTTTTATAAATAAACTGCATATTCTTTCCACACTTTTAGAAAAGAATGACTTTGAGGCAGCCAGAAAGCTATTAGGTGAACAAGTACTACCTGAGAGTCCAACTCCCATCTGCAATACAAATCCCATTGTAAATGGTATATTGCAACAGAAAAAAATGGAATGTGAAAAGCAGGGAATTATATTTGAATACAGTATTCTGTTTCCAGAAGCGAACCGCCTCTCTTTTTCTATTTTAATCAGCCTGTTTTCTAATTTACTTGATAATGCAATAGAAAGCTGCACCGCTTCTCCTCTCCCTAAAATCGAACTTTCTATTGATTATAAAGGAGATTATTTACTTATTTTCATGCGAAATACAAAATCCTCTGCCCTCTCTTTTGACCCTGACAGAAAAAAAACTTCAAAACAAGATACACATGCCCACGGCTTTGGTCTTTCGATCATTGAAGATATTGTAAAACTTCATGATGGTTTTTGCGAATGGATTGACAGAAAAACTTATTTTGAATCTAATATAATGCTTCGCTATTTTCCATAATTTTTTATTAATTAAAATATTATTTAGGAGACATTTCTATGAACGCAAATATGATCTTAAATTACACACCCATTTATATTTATATTATGGCATCTATCCAGCTTTTCATAGGATTTTTTATTGCTTTTTCACTTGGACAGATTTTAACACTTCGCATTCGTGAAATCACTTATTACTTTTTTAGTTTTTTTCTACTTATCATTCCTTTTGTCTATGTAATTGTAACAGGAAAAATATACTCCGGTACAAGAACTCTCCTTTTTTATATAGCAATTCTCCTTGCAGAATTTCTGTGTACCAGAGAAACTTTTACCAAAAAAATCTCATTATTTTTTATTCTCATCTTTTTTAATGGAGTTTTGGAAGTTTTTTTCTGTTCGGTATATTGGAAACTAATCTGCAATAAATTATTAGGATTCCGCTATATACCTTATATCCATGTACCAGATCAAAGATTATCTACGATTATTATTTTCTTTGCTCCGGTTACATTTGCAGAAATTGCTTTCAATTTCTATTTTCCGCTTTTATGGAAACGATATATCCACTTTGTCAATCTTCATACTTTTGTAGAAATCATACTACTTCCTGTATTATGCACTAACGGTATCCTGTTTTTCTTTCTTGAATCTTTCGGAAAGGCTGGATGGATATTGATATTTTTCACTTTATTTATTGCCAGTATTTTCTTTATCCATGCTGTAGTCCAAATTCCGGATGTTCTAAAACAGATTCATCTGGCAAAAGTTCAAAGGCAATTATTAGAAAAACAAATCAGAGAATATCAGGAATATCAGGAACAAAATCATCTACTACACCGGCAAAACCATGATATTAATAATCATCTACAGGCACTTTCTTTTCTGTTAGCACAAAATCATATCGAAGAAATGCAGAAATATATCAAGGAACTGCTAAAGGAGTAAAAAGGCTTTTCTTGCAAACTTTGTGTCTATTTGGTATACTTAATATAAGTGTAAAACACACCAGAATTGTCAGCACAGGAGGATAGAGCAATGATTAAAGCGACAAGCTGCGGTGGTGTTGTAATATTTCGAGGAAAGATACTTCTGTTATACAAAAACTATAAGAACAGATATGACGGATGGGTTCTTCCAAAAGGGACCGTAGAGGCAGGAGAAGAATATAAAGAAACTGCTTTGCGAGAGGTTCACGAAGAGACAGGAGTAAAGGCTTCTGCAATAAAATATGTTGGAAAAAGTCAGTATACCTTTAATACCACACATGATGTAGTCGTAAAGCAGGTACACTGGTATCTGATGATGGCTGACAGCTATTATTCCAAACCTCAAAAAGAAGAATATTTTGAAGATTCCGGCTACTATAAGTACCATGAAGCATATCATCTGCTTCGATTTCCTAACGAGAGGCAAATATTAGAAGATGCTTACCAGCAGTACATCGAATTAAAAAAAGCAGGTTTGTGGGGAAACAGAAAATATTTTTGATTCTGATTTGGTTGCAAGACAGACGACCTCTGGAAACAAAGAAATCTCTATCTGTGACTTTAGTCGCAGCGAGGGATTTCTTTGTTTCCAGAGGTCTGGCTTTATATGGCAGAGAAAGTTTACTTCGGACCTGTTCTGGCATATATTTAGATAATTGGAAAAATAGAGCAAAAAAAGAAGTTGCTTACCTTTTAGTAAAACAACTTTTTCTAAAAATAATATAAATGCCGCTGATGGGACTCGAACCCATATGGTTTCCCGTACGATTTTGAGTCGTATGCGTCTGCCAATTCCGCCACAGCGGCATATAGAAATTAGTTATAATCACATAACCAACTTCTATATGTTATCACTTAATTCTGTTTTTGTCAAGATAAATATTAAAGAGTTCTTCTTTTGCAAAATCACTACTTTCCATCATAATATTTTTTCATATCATTATTATAATAAGAATCAAATACCCTCTTCGCAATCGGAACGGCATATTTGCTGCCTGCTCCGACATTCTCCACAAGTACACAGACAACCAGATCCGGATCTTTTACGTTAGAATAGCCGACAAACCATGCATGTGCATATTTGCCTTCATTTTCTGCGGTTCCTGTCTTGCCGGCGGCAGTATATAAATCGGTATCAAGACTATAACCCGTTCCGTCTGTTACCACCTCCCGAAGCATCTTCTGAAGTTTTTTTGCATCTTTTACAGACATCATATCTCCGTAGATTTCAGGGATAGTTTCCTTTACTACGGTTCCGTCCGCTCCCTTTACATTATCAACGACATACGGCTTCATCAATGTTCCGTCATTTGCTACTGCACACATGAGTAATGCATTATGAAATGGTGTCATTAATGTATTCCCCTGTCCAATAACGGTCTGAGGTATCTCACTCTTATCAGAATTTTCATTCAGATCAAAACGGCTCTTTTTGACAGAAAGATCAAATGGGATTTCTTTATCAAAAAGGCACTTCTTATTTAGAAGATAAAAACTCTTTAAATCAATCTTACTTCCGAGTGTAACAAATGCGGTATTACAGGACTTTGCAAATGCTCTGTCTAAATCAACCTCACCATGTTCCTCCTTTTCATAACAACTGATGCGTACGCTGTTAACTATCGTCTCACCCTCACAATCATAACTGAAATTCTTATATGTTGTTGGATGTTCTTCCATGTATTCTAATGCAGTCAGCACTTTATATGTGGAGCCTGGCGGATAAAGTCCCTGCGTGGCTCTGTTTAAGAGACAGCTTTCCGATGAGTCACTTGTAATCTTATCCCAGATATCATTTAATTTGTTCGGATCAAAGTCTGGTTTTGACACTAAGGCTCTCACTTTACCAGTTTTAGGCTCAATTGCTACTACCGCTCCCCGATAATCCCCTAATGCCTCATATGCTGCCTTTTGCAGACGGGTATCTAATGTTGTTGTTACATTATCCCCGATATTTTTCTGGCTTGCCACCCCATTACTTAACTGCTTCATAAGCTTTTCATGGGAAGTAAGAAGATCTTTATTACAAACAGATTCCAAACCTGCCTTGCCATAACTCGTATAACCAATAATATGTGCAAACATATTTTCATAAGGATAGTGCCTGATCTCATCGCCCGCCTCGTTATTCTCCGAATATGCGAGAATCTTTTTATTTGCACTTAAAATCTTCCCTCTCTTTGTCTGAGCGGACAATGAAGAATTTCTCTTATTATAGGAGCTTTCTGAAATCTTTTCACTGTCTTTTATCGTGAACTTCACAGTATACCCTATTAATCCAATAAATAAGGCAACAACTATCACACTCGTTTGCAGCATATATCGGTTTGTCTTTAACTTTTTTCCTCTTCTTGGAGTAAATAATTCCTTTATATCAAACCCTTTCTCCCTGTTATGCCTGCCGGATTCCCGCTCTCTATTTTTGTTCTGGCTTCCGGATGTTCTTTTCCCTGTTTGCCTGTTCGTTCGACTGTTCTCGTTCATCTTCATCATCCTCTTTATAGGCAATGATAAATATGCCCTGCATTACTGCAAAAATAATTAATGTACTAGCTACTGAACTTCCACCATAACTGATTAATGGAAGGGTTACTCCTGTAGACGGAATAAACTTTGTTACACCGCCAATTGTCAAAAACACCTGAAAAATAAAGCAGATGGAAAAACCATATGCAAGAAGTTTATAAAATCGTCCTCTGACATCCATCGCAATCTTAAGAAAATGAATAAATACTCCAAGATAAATCAGTATCAGACAAATGGCAAATAAAATCCCAAACTCTTCTGTTATCGCTGAGAAGATAAAATCACTCTCAATTACCGGTATATCATTCGGCTGCCCCTGCGTAAGCCCCTTTCCAAACCAGCCTCCTGCTGCAACAGCAAACAGCGACTGTGCAATCTGATAGCCACTTCCATCAATCACAGACCAGGGATCTTTCCAGGCAATAAAACGGACTCTGACATGAGAAAAAAGCATATAGGCTATCTTAGCAGCAACTACTCCTGCCCCGATTCCCCCGAACAGATAAATCGTTCTTCCGGTTGCCACATAACAAAGAAAGACATATACAACAAAATAAATCAAGGCTCCTCCCAGATCTTTCTCCATAACCAGTACCATAACGTGACAGGCAGCAAAAATCGTCGTAATTAAAAGAGTCTTGAAACTTGGTGCTCTTGTAAGCATTGATGCCATAAAAAATACAAATAAAATTTTTACAAATTCTGAAGGCTGCAATGCAATTCCATGTCCTAACGAAATCCAGTTCATCGCTCCATATTGCGAAGTACCTATAACAAACACACTAGAAAGACATAGCAGACCTACTATCGCATAAATCCACTTAAGATTCTTAAGAAAAACTGCTTTCTTCATGAAGTAAGGAATGAATAATACGAAAACAGACGTACCCGCTGCAATCGCAAATTGCTTCACTGCTTTATCAAATGATAATCTTGTAAGCATTACAAAACCAATCAATAAAAGAAAGCAGGTATGATTCATGAGAATTCTTGAACAATCTATATAAAGCCTTGCATATAGAAACATAAGAAATTTAAAAAATATAACCTGTGCCGCATATAGAAAAATAAGTTTTGTATCTAATGTTTTTGCAAACAACACTCCGTAACAGATAAAATGAAATAAAAACATAAATTTTTCCTGTCTGTCCATCCTCTTTATCTGCTGCTTTTCTGAAGAGGGAAGGAAAACGGTAAAACAGGAAATTGCATAAATGATACCCATGATGATGATAATATAATTCGATCCTGTTGAAATTAAATTCACCATAATTCATTCCCACCTTTCTATTCTATCCCATAATTCCAATGATGTTTGGTTTCTTCTTTTTTATCATCCGCCAAAAAGCCCTGTTCCTTCCAGTGAAGATACGCAAACTTCATGTTCTCTATTTCTTTTGCTTCCAAATGGAACAAATCAAAGCGATGTCTCTTTACATAACCTGTCGTTCCTTGTAAATCTTCTCCAATAAGACTTCCTGGTTTGTCCTGCCAGATCAAATTATAACAATCACGGCAATGTGTAGTTACCGGAAGCTTCCTTCCTTTGCCATCTTTTAAATACAACTGTTCTGAAGTTTTATTACAACATCCAACTGTCTTCTTTAAGCATTGTGCAGACTGCATTACCGGCAGCCTTCCGTAAACATTCATTTCAAAAAAGACATCCCTTTGCCCCATCTGATTAAGGGAAGTGAAAAGTTCACAAACTTCTTTTTTGGATAATTCTACCGGTAATTCCCGCATTGTAATCTTTGGATATAGGGCAAGTGTTTCTTGGACAGCAAGTGAGTTCCAATGATACAAAGAAGCTCCGGCTATCATCTTGCCGGCAAATCCCTCCAACTGATGTAAATATTCTGCCTCATTAATAGTATATACATAAATACCGTCCCAGACAGGTGATAAACAAATTCTTTCCAGTCCCTTTTTTTGCCTGAAAACTCTTGGAAGACAAAAATAAACCTTCTTTCCTTTTTTCTTTATATCCTGTGCAATGGCTTCTAATTCATCCTCAGAAAAAAATTCATAAGGAAGACAAAATCCATCAAAAAAAGAATCTCTACAGCAGACAGTCAGCTGCTCTTTACTGTAAATCGTCGCAATTCTTTCAGGAGATAATACATTGTCTATATCTCCTGAAACTAACGCAGCTACTTCCTCATTGGTTCTGTTGGAAATATTCTTTACATTATGTCTCTCTTCTCTTTGCTTTAACATATCTTCTAAAAGAGCAAAACCCTTCTGTCGGATATTCTTTAATGCAGACATAGGAAGAAAGCAGCTTTCTTCCATGTTCACCTCAAAACTTTCCAAAGAAAAAGGAACATTGCCTGTCTTATTCATCTGACGTAAAATATCTTCTCTGGTTACCGGTCTCTTCTCAGAAGCTTCCACAACCACTCCTTCGGCAAAAGCACACACATCCTGGCAAAAAAGCTCCAGCATAAGTGGCTCTCCCACCTTCAAAGTAATATCTCCCGTCACAGGATATTTTATCACCTTATTCAAAATATTTTTTTCGATATGTGACGAAAGCTCCGCATTCTTTCTGCGATATACTGTCATGCCTGTTCTAAGCGACTGTGTTCTTGGTATATTTAATGTAATCTGCCCTTTTTTTGATTGAGAATCCTGACATTTGGAAGGAACTGTCAAAACAAGTTCTTCCTGTCCATCTGCCGAAACAGGAATTACTAAAATATCCTTTGGATGTAATGCATCTTCAAAAGAGATTTTTACTTTATTCTTAGAAACAGACAATACCTTTCCTATCTTTCTTCCGGTATTCTTTGGAGAAATCACAGACATCATATCACGCCCGTTATGTTTCTCCCAGTATCCATCTGTAAAGCTTCCACGACAATATAATTCTTCTAGCGTATGTATCTTCTCTTCCTCTAAATCAAACTCTTCTCTTTGTTCCCGTTTTACCAAAAGCTCATCCAGATAACTTCGATAAACAGAAGTGACTCCTGCTACATATTCTACATTTTTCATTCGTCCTTCTATTTTCAAAGAATCTACAGGAAGCTCCATCAATGTCGGCAACACAGGAAGCGAGCATAAGTCCTTCGGACTTAAAAGATACTTACCTCTTTCCTGATGATAAAGACGATTCCCCTCACGATCTTCTAACTGATAAGAAAGACGACAAGGCTGGGCACACCTGCCACGATTGCCACTACGCCCTCCATATAAACTGCTGAGTAAGCACTGGCCGGAATAACAATAACATAAGGCTCCATGTACAAATACTTCTACTTCCAGACCGGTTTCTTCCCGGATTTTCTTTATCTCTGTTAAAGAAAGCTCCCTTGCCGGAACAACTCTGGTAAGTCCCATTCTTTTTGCAGCAACGGCCCCATGGAAGTCTGTAATCGTCATCTGGGTACTTCCGTGTATCTCTATATCCGAAAAATTCTCCCGAATAAAATTCACCGCACCTAAATCCTGAACGATAACACCGTCTAATCCATGCTCATAATACGGAAAAAGAAAATCTCCTAACTCTTCAAAAAGTTCGTGTTCCTTCATAAGCGTATTTACCGTAAGATATAACTTTCGCCCATGAAAATGTGCAAATTGCAATGCCTCTATCATATCATCCTTTGAAAAGTTATGTGCATATGCTCTGGCTCCAAACTTTTCTCCACCCATATAGACAGCATCTGCTCCGGCATTCACTGCAGCCTTTAAATGTTCCAGAGAACCTGCCGGTGCAAGTAATTCTGGCATCATTCTTCTTTTAACGATACTCATTCTTTGTCTCCAGTCCGATAATCTGCTTCTGCAGTTCATTCACTTTGGCCTTATAATCTTCTACGAGCTTATTTGCCGCATCTAACTGCATTTTCCTGTCTACAACTTCCTGCTTTAATTCATAGATTTCCTGTTCTCTGTCTCTGCTGCCCTGATTAAATTCTTCTATCTCATTCCTTAATTTGAAAACTTCTTCGGTAATATTAAGTGCAAGTAAAATATCACGATATTCCAGCGAAAGCTTGTGGTATCCAGGCTGACTTTTCAGCTCTCTTATCTTTCCATCAACATAAGAGGCAAGCTTCTGGAGATAGGCTTCGCTCCCACCTGACAATCTGTATACTTTACCATCAATTACTACGGATAATTCACTTTTTTCTTTCATGTTTGTCCTCCTGTGACGTAAAGTTTATATATTTCCTAAAAAATCTCTTCCGGTACCTGATATCCTAAATGTTCATATGCCCGTGCAGTAAGTGCCCTTCCTCTAGGGGTTCTCTTTATTAATCCTCTCTGAATTAAAAATGGCTCATAAACATCCTCTATCGTACCAGAATCCTCTCCAACCGCTGCTGCTAAAGTATCAAGTCCCACCGGTCTTCCTGCAAACTTTACAACCATCGTCTCTAAAAGATTACGGTCTGTAGCATCCAGGCCCATAGAATCAACCTCAAGAAGATCAAGTGCCGTCTGTGCCACTTCACATGTAATAATTCCATCATAACGAACCTGTGCAAAATCTCTTACTCTCTTTAGAAGACGATTCGCAAGTCTTGGAGTTCCACGGCTCCTTCTGCCAAGTTCCATCGCTCCCTCTTCATCAATCTCCACACCTAAAAGCTCTGCTGAACGCTGCACAATGACCTTTAATTCCTCATCTGTATAAAATTCCAGTCGATTCACTACGCCAAAACGATCTCTTAATGGTGCGGTGAGCATCCCGGCTCTTGTTGTTGCACCTACCAGCGTAAAATGTGGAAGTTCCAGACGAATGGACTTAGCCGAAGCTCCCTTTCCAATCATAATATCTATAGAAAAATCCTCCATCGCCGGATAAAGAACCTCTTCTACCTGCCTGTTTAAGCGATGAATTTCATCGATAAAAAGAACATCTCCATCTGAAAGTCCGTTCAGTACCGCAGCTATCTCCCCAGGCTTTTCGATTGCCGGACCGGAAGTAATCTTTAAGTTACTGTCCATCTCATTTGCAATAATTCCTGCCAGAGTCGTCTTTCCAAGACCTGGAGGACCATATAATAATACATGATCAAGCGACTCTCCCCTAAGCTTTGCTGCCTCAATAAATATATGCAGATTCTTCTTTACTTTCTCCTGCCCAATATATTCAGATAAATGCTGTGGCCGAAGGCTGCCTTCAACTGCAATATCTTCTTCCCTCAGCTCTGTGCTAATCATTCTATCCATGATATCACCTTACATAAATGTTAATACTTTCTTCAATGCTTCTTTTAATAACTGCTCTGCATCCAGTGTATCCGCATCCGATACGCTATGCACGGCACGATACGCTTCCCCGTTCGAATAGCCTAAGGCAACAAGTGCCTGTATCGTATCCTCTATACTGTTTTCACTGGATTTTTGTTGCTGAGGCATTGCTTTGGCCTGTGCTGAAGCCAAATTCAAATCTTCTAAATCAAGCTTATCCTTCAGCTCAATAATCATTCTTTTGGCACCTTTTGGCCCGATTCCCGGTGTTCTGGCAATACTTTTGGCATCTTCACTAAACACTGCATAATATAAATCCTCTACTGTCATTGTAGAAAGCACCGATACCGCAGCCTTTGGTCCAATCCCTGAAATTCCAAGTAAAATCTGAAAAGTTTCCAGTTCCTGTACACAAGAGAATCCAAATAATGCCAGCATATCTTCTCTTACATATAAATAGGTATGAAGCATGACATCTTCCCCGTTATTCAATTCGTCAAGCACCCTTGATGGCACTTTGATCTGATAACCTATTCCCTGATTCTCTACGATAACAGAATCTTTTCCTTTATATGTAACTATTCCTTTAATATATGAAATCAAATAAAATTCCTGCCTTCTTTTCAAATTGTTACCAGAACTTATATTCTGACTTCTGACATGATACCATAATTCCCATGATATTACAACTCTTTTACTTTAACGACATTTACCTGTTCTTTAACATAGAATATCTATAAAAATAACTTTCGAAAATTTGTTTGACATATAAAACTTTCTCTGCTATGGTTAGTAAGAAATTTATAAGACAGCATAGTAGCTCTGGAGGCATCATGTTAACAATTAATAAAACATTTCCGGAAAAAGTAATTCCGAAGCAAGTAGAATCTTTTTTATTTTTTGATATAGAAACTACAGGATTTTCCAAAGATAATACGATTTTATATCTGATTGGCTGCGGTCACTATACAAATGACGGTTTCAGGTTTATCCAATGGTTTAACGATGACGGTACAAGTGAAGAAGAAATTCTCCTCGCCTTTCAGAATATTTTATCAAAAAAAGACTGGCAGCTTGTCACTTTTAACGGGAATAGTTTTGATATTCCTTATTTGAAAAGACATTACGAGTTAAACGAATTAATCTGTAATATAGAAAATTATACCTCACTGGACTTTTACCAGTTTTTAAAACCTTTTCAGAATCTTTTTCAGATGACTCACGGCAAACAAAAAGACTGGGAGCGATTTCTGGGTCTTAACAGGGAGGACAAATATAACGGCGGACAGCTTATCTCTGTTTATAAAGACTATCTCATGACAAAAAAAGAAGATCTTTTACATAACCTTCTTCTTCACAATGAAGAAGATCTTCTTGGAATGAAATATCTCCTGCCACTTTTTTCTTATCGGATGTTATTTTCGGAAAATCTTTCCTGTATAAAAGTTTCTCCCGGAAAATTTCTCTTTGAGAAAGGAAGCGGCAGTATTGTGATTTCCTGTAAGCTTCCACACAGTTTACCGAAACCATTAGACTTTTCTACTTCTGTTGGCAGTATCTCTTCCGACAAAAGTGATTATTCTATTTTAATCATTTCTCTTCCTTATATAGAAGAGACATTAAAACACTTTTATAAAGATTATCACAATTATTATTATCTTCCGCAAGAAGACCGGGCAATTCACAAAAGCATTGGATGTTATGTAGAAAAAAAATATCGCCGTGCAGCAAAAGCATCTACCTGTTATATAAAAAAAGACGGACTTTTTCTTCCTCTCCCTATAGCACAAAAACACTATGGAATTCAGATTGAAAAATATCCTTATCAAAAGTCTTTTCCTCTCTATAAAAAAGAATATAAAGAAGCTCGTTCTTTTGTAGAATTTGATAATCTCTTTTCTAACAAAAACGAAAGTCTTTCTATATATCTGAGGGATATCATAAAAGAACTTTTTATTGTCCGCATAAAGGAGGCTATTGATTTTGTTCATCCAAAGAACAATAACTAAATTTAAAAACTACCGTACAAACAAAAGATAAAAACTCGAACTTATGGCAGATGTAAGATCGGAGCAGGTAAAAACATCAAACATGCCTTTCCATGCTGCGTCTCTCTTTACATCTGTTATAATTTCGAGTTTTTATTTTCATCTGTTTTTCAGATAAATCAAATTATTATTTCATTTCTTTTGCAAGTGCTGCAATCTGTGCTTCACTTTCTTCATTCACTGCGGAACGAACCGTTACTGTTGTATCTGCAAAAGTAATATTCTTACTCTTTTCAAAAGCTGCTTTCATAATCTTAGCTGCCATTGGTGTCCAGCTTCCATTCTCTACAAATCCAATCTTACGATTCTGATAACTTCTTTCTGTTAAATGGTTAATAAATTCCTTCATAAATGGGAAAATATCTCCATTATATGTTGTGGTTGCAAGAATCAACTTTCCGTAACGGAAGGCATCTTCTACCGCTTCAGCCATATCATCTCGTGCAAGATCCGTAACAACAACCTTTGGACATCCTTCTTCTGTTAACTTCTCTGCTAAAAGTTCTACAGCCTTTTTCGTATTGCCGTAAACAGAAGTGTATGCGATCACGGTTCCCTCTGTTTCTACCTGATAGGAAGACCAGATATTGTAAAGATTCAGATAATGTCCTAAATTCTCTGTTAATACAGGACCATGTAATGGACAGATTGCATTGATCTCAAGAGAACCAACTTTACCAAATAACTTCTGTACCATTGGTCCATACTTTCCAACAATACCAATATAATAACGACGAGCTTCACAGTCCCATTCTTCTTCTACATCTAATGCTCCAAATTTACCGAAGGCATCTGCAGAAAAGAAAATCTTATCTGTCGTATCATAAGTCATCATTACTTCAGGCCAATGTACCATTGGAGCCATTACAAAAGTAAGATTATGTTTACCTGTGCTTAATGTCTCTCCTTCTTTTACGATAACCTGACGGTCAGCAAAGTCTGTACCAAAAAACTGCTTCATCATAGGGAATGTCTTTGCATTTCCAACAATTTTAGCTTCCGGATATTTTTCTGCAAAATTTGCGATATTAGCTGCATGGTCTGGTTCCATATGCTGTACGATCAGATAATCTGGCATTCTTCCGTCAAAGGCTTCTTCCAGATTTGCAAACCATTCATCCTTAAAATGAGCATCTACTGTATCAAATACCGCTACTTTTTCATCAAGAATAACATAAGAGTTGTAGGCCATACCATTCGGCACATCGTACTGTCCTTCAAATAAATCTACTTCATGGTCATTCACACCAACATAAATAATATCTTCTGTAACTTTAAACATATAATCACCTCATATTTTTGATCATTATAAAAATGTTTACTTTGTAACTGCCACATTTCCCCTTGCGGCACAGTTCCTATTATATAAAATTTAACTTAAGTATACAAGATATTAAGCTACAATTCTTTCTCAAATTCGCTCCAGTTTTTGTATTTTATTAAAAACAACTATCGGGCAAATCCAAATATCATAACTGTACTTTTTTCTATTTCCTCTAATTTGCAAACTGGCTGTTGTAAAGATTAGCATAGAAACCATTTTTCTTTAACAGATTCTCATGATTTCCCTGCTCAATAATATGTCCGTCCTTCATGACAAGAATCACATCGGCATTCTGAATTGTAGAAAGACGATGTGCTACAATAAAGCTGGTCCGTCCCTCCATCATTTTCGCAAAAGCATTTTGAATTTTTTGCTCCGTGCGGGTATCGATCGAGGAGGTCGCTTCATCAAGAATTAACATGGATGGCAGAGCAAGCATAACTCTCGTAATACAAAGAAGCTGACGCTGTCCCTGGCTCATTCCGGCTCCATCTTCCGTTATACAGGTATCCAGCCCTTTTGGCATTTTTTTAATAAAACTATAAGAATGTGCCTCCTTTGCAGCAGCAATAATCTGCTCATCACTAAAACCTTCTCTTCCCATTGTGATATTATCTCGAATCGTTCCACTTCGAAGCCAGGTATCCTGTAAAACCATTCCATAAGAAGTTCTAAGACTTTCTCTTGTAATATCACGAACATCCGTTCCTTCCACCATAATTTTTCCCTGGTTTACATCATAAAAACGCATCAACAGATTAATAATCGTCGTCTTTCCACAGCCGGTAGGCCCAACAATCGCAATACGCTGTCCCTTCTTTACTTTAAGATTAAAGTCTTCTATCAGACGTTTTTCTTTTGTATAAGAAAATGTAACATGAGAAAGCTCTACATTCCCTTCCGGATTTGTTAAAACCACCGCATTCTTTTTATCATCCTTCTCCGGACTTTCCTCTATAAGCTCGAAAATACGTGCTGCACAAGCCAAAGCATTCTGCAGCTCTGTCACTACGCCAGATATCTCATTAAATGGTTTGGTGTACTGATTTGCATAGCTTAACAAACAAGTAAGCTGACCTACACTCAATCCCCCTCTAATCGCTGTAAGAGCACCACTTAATGCAACCGCTGCATATACAATACTATTTACAAAACGAGTGGAAGGATTCGTGATAGAAGAAAAGAAAATTGCCTTTAAAGAATACCCTTGTAATTTTTCATTTACTTCCGAAAAACGTTCTGCTGCCCTTTTTTCGTAACCAAAAGCCTTTACTACCTTTTCGCCCTCTATCATTTCCTCAATTAATGCGGTTTGTTCCCCTCTTGTCTCAGACTGTAGTTTAAACATAGAATACGTATGCGTAGCAATAAAACGAGCTACCAATAAAGAAATCGGTGTAAGACAGACAACTAACAAAGCAATTCCTACATGAATAGAAAATATAAATCCAAGTGTACCGAAAATTGTTACAACTCCCGTAAAAAACTGCGTAAATCCCATGAGCAGTCCGTCTGCGAACTGATCAACATCTGCAATAACACGACTTACCACATCACCATAAGAATGTCCATCTATATATTTTAATGGAAGCTTTTCAATCTTTTTTATTGCCTCATTTCGAATATCTCTCGTCACATGGAATGTAATATGATTATTACAAATGTTCATGACCCACTGTGCGATTCCTGTAAAAAGAATAACAAACGTACCTTTTTCTAATATTTTAACAATGGCTGCAAAATCTACCTGTCCCTTTTTTATGATAAAATCGATCGCATCCCCGACGAGTATAGGCACATACAGCGTTCCTGCGACAGTAAGTGCTGCCATTGCTACGGATAAAACAAGAAGGAAACGGTAATTTTTTAAATAATGCCAAACTTTTTTCATTGTGCTTTTTCTTTTGCCGTTCATGTTTTGCTCTGCCATTTATGCTTCCTCCTTTTTAAATTGTGTTTCATATATCTCACGGTAAATTTCACAGGAAGTAATTAATTGTTCATGCGTTCCTTTTGCCATGATTTTTCCATCATCCATCACTAAAATAAGATCTGCATTCTGAATCGAAGATGTTCTCTGAGAAACAATAAATACCGTCGGCTTTCTCTTCATTTCCTGAATTGCTTTTCGAAGCTTGGCATCCGTTTCATAATCAAGTGCGGATGCACTGTCATCCATAATAAGAATATCTGACTGTGGAACTAAGGCTCTCGCTAATGTGAGTCGCTGTCGTTGTCCGCCGGAAAGATTTTTGCCGCCCTGTTCTATTTTTGCATCCAGTTTTCCTTCTTTTGTATCAACAAATTCTTTTGCCTGAGAAATAAACAATGCCTCCTGCATCTGTTCCTCTGTCGCATCCGGACACCCAAATGTCAGATTATCACGAATCGTTCCTGCAAAAAGCTGTGCCTTCTGCGGAACAACAGAAATCGCATTTCTTAGAGCTTCATAAGTATAGTCCTGTACATTTTTTCCGGCGATATACACTTCTCCTTCTGTGACATCATAGAACCTGGGAATCATATTTACAAGTGTAGACTTACCAGAGCCGGTTCCTCCTATAATTCCTATTGTCTGTCCCGGCATTGCTTTAAAAGAAATATCTTCTACCGCATAATCGCCACCTCCGGCATAAGCAAAAGAAACATCTTTAAATTCTACGACAGGAATATCTTTTCTGACATTTACAGTTTCTTTTTTTCCTTCTTTCATAGATGCTTCCATAGAAAAAATATCCTGAATACGATTAAAACAAGCCATTGCCCTTGTCACAGAAATAATCAGGTTCGCCAGCTTGATCAGCTCTACAAGGATCTGTGACATATAGTTATAAAGTGCAACTACCTGCCCCTGGGATAAGGTTCCTGTATTTACACGAATTGCCCCTGTATATATCAGCACTAAAATTGCACAGTTAATAATCACGAAAGTAAGCGGGTTTGTAAGTCCCGATATTTTACCTGCCAGCTTCTGTAATGAAGTTAACTCTTCATTCTGGGATAAAAACTTTTCATATTCCTTCTGTTCCTGATGAAAAGCACGGATCACCCTTACTCCGGTAAGATTCTCCCTTGTTGTTCCCAGAATTGTATCAAGGGCTACCTGTACCTTTTTATAAAGAGGCTTCGTAACTAACATAACCCCAAAAACAACAACTGATAATAAAATAATGGCTGCTACAAAAATCATCGCTGCCTTCACATCAATTGTAAAGGCCATGATCATTGCTCCAAAAACAATAAATGGTGAACGTAGAAAAAGACGAAGAACCAGATTGATTCCATTCTGCACCTGATTAATATCACTCGTCATCCTCGTAATAAGTGTAGACGTTCCTGTTGTATCCATCTCCTGATACCCTAATGTCAAAATATGAGTAAACAACTCATAACGAATACCAGTCGCTGCCCCAACCGCTGCCTTCGCAGCAAAATACTGTGCTGTAATCGAACATACAAGCCCTACTGCTGCTAATACTAAAAGAACAAGGCACATTCTTACAATATGTCCCGAATCTCTCTGCACAATACCATCATCAATAATCGAAGCGACAACTAACGGCACAAACAGTTCAAAAAAGGCTTCCAACATCTTAAATAAAGGAGCCAGAATACTTTCCCTTTTATAGTCCTTCATAAAGTATAATAATTTCTTCATAACCTTTCTTCTTTCTATCCTTTCTAACTCATTTTCCTTCATTACAGTTTATCACCTTACTTTCTCTTTTTAAAGAGGGAATTTTTCATTAGCTTTGTTTGAAAAATTGCCATTAATATGTTATACTGATACCATTAATCGAATTTATACGTTTATTGAGGTGATTATATTGAAGGAGAAAAGCAACGAATCCGCTGAAAACTATTTAGAAACAATATTAGTTCTCAGTAAGAGACTTCCTGTTGTTCGTTCTGTTGATATTGCCAACCAGCTTGATTTTAAGAAGTCAAGTGTAAGTATCGCAATGAAAAATCTTCGTGAGAAGAATCATATCACTGTAACAGATGCAGGGTATATTTACCTTACAGAATCTGGAAAGGCAATTGCAGATATGATATATGAACGACATCAGTTACTTACATCATGTTTAGAAAAATTAGGAGTTCCTGCTGATATTGCAGAAAAGGATGCCTGTAAGATAGAACATGTTATCAGCAAAGAAAGCTTTGAAGCAATCAAAGAGCATCTAACAACAAATATTAAATAGTTTTGTTATTATTGAAAGAAAAAGGGAGAACCATCAACCAGTCAAATCGGTTGATGGTTCTCCCTTTTTAAAGACGGATAGTAATTTAATTCTCATCACCTATAAAAGCAGGAATCATCTCACATCTGATATAATTTTTGTCATATCCATCAAAGAACAATAATACTGTCTCCAGCCTTCTTTTTCCTGTAAATAAAATACTTTCGCATATACAGATATCCTTGCTTCATCTTTCGTTAAAAGATGAAGCATCCCATCTGCACCGGATACCGCATTTTCAAAAGCTTTCCCCATCATCTCATAAAACAAACTTCTTTCTTTTTCCGGTATCTGTTCTAAGAGAGTTTTCTCAATATTATCCCCAGTATACTCTAAGCCCAGCATACGAAAATACGGATCATTAACACTCGTTACTTTAATCTCTCCACCTTTTGCTTCAAAAAAAATAACCGGACCGAGGACATTATTCAGCATACTGTCACTGACAAAATTCATATCAATAAATTCACGGATATGCATAGAGTCTGCCTGTTTATATACGAGTCCCTGCGTATCTATGAAGCTTTTATCTTTTAACAATTGTTCAAATTTATGGACTGGCAGTGGCTTATAATAATAAAATCCCTGTGTATAACGACAGCCAAGATTCTGCACAAACTTTTCCTGACTCTCATCCTCAACACCTTCTACTACGATCGGAAGATGTAAAACTCCCGCCATATTCACAATAGCCTCTAATATATTTGCAGTCTTTTGACGCTCTCTTTCTTCAAAACGAAGGAAACGCATATCTAGCTTCAATACATCTACCGGTATGTTCTTTAACATATTAAGTGAGGAATATCCACAGCCAAAGTCATCCATCATAACGATCATTCCTCTGTTTCGGAGTGTATTTACTGTGCTAAAGATTCTGTTATTATTCTCTGTATAAGCACTCTCCGTAATTTCAACTTTAATAAGATGTTCCGGAATCTCATATTTCTCAATAAGAGAAAAAATATACTGCGGAACATCCATTGAAAAAATATCAATACGAGATACATTAATAGATATCGGAACCGGTGAATATCCCCGATCGATCCAATCCTTAAGCCACTGACATACTTTCTCCCAAACATAGCGGTCAAGACGATCTATCATCTTGTTTTTCTCTAATACAGGAATAAAGCCACCCGGCAAAAGAATCTCCCCGTTCTCCTTTTCCCATCGTACCAATGCTTCCGCACCTACGATCTGTCCTGTCACGATATTGCATTGTGGCTGAACATAAAAAGTAAATTCCTCTTTTTCCATTCCCTCCTCTATCGCTGCTAAAAGACAGACTTCTTCTTCCAAACAAGATTCCATCTCTATTGTATAACGACAGATATGCCACTCATAATCTTCAGCAGCATGGGACAGGGCAAGCATTGCATGATCGTACATCAATTCCGGCAATACAGTAGTATCCTCGATTGTATATACCCCAAATAATGGAAAGAAAGCAGATGTATTCGTCCACTTACTAAGTTTCTCTATAATCTTTGTCCGAAGCTCCCTCAGCAATTCTTCCTTATCAGGTAGCAGTACAACAAAGTTATCTCCACCTAAATATGCATTGATTCCATTATTCTCCAGAGCACTCTGTTTTAAACAGGTACAAATATAACGGATAACTTCATCTCCAGAATTTCTTCCATATAATTTGTTAAAGAGGCGAAAATGCTCAATATCAATTGCTACTATGCAATATGTATCTGGAAGAAGCCCTGCAAGCTTCTTCCGAAGTCCATTCATAAATGAATGGTTATAATAATAATCACTTAAATTACCCATTTTCATACTTCCTCTTACCTGTCCTGTAGTTATTTTTACAATATTTCTATTGTAGCCCCTCTTTCTTGCAATATTCTATATTGCACTTTGCATATTTTTTATTCTAACATACTTTCTGCAAATATTCCATAACCCTTTTCAGGATTATCGATCAAAACATGGGTGACTGCCCCGATCAACTTTCCACTTTGTAAAATAGGACTTCCACTTAGTCCCTGAATAATCCCTCCCGTAAGCTCGATTAATTCAGGATCTGTCACTTTAATCTTTAATGTTTTTAAAGAATTTTTCTCATGAAAAAAAACTTTTTCTATCTCTATTGTATAATCTTTACTTTTTCCGCTAATACTGCTTCTAAGATAAGCTCTTCCCTGCTTTATTTCTGCTTTTTTTGCAACGGGTATCTTTTCTCCCACACAAAATTCTTCTTTACTTTTTGTTATTTTTCCAAATATTCCTCCACTTGTATTGGTATAAATTTCTCCAACATAATTTTGTGGTATATAATTAATACTTCCGATCACTTCTCCGGGTGTCCCTGCTTTCCCTCTTATAATAGAAGAAATATTCGTCCGATAAGCATTTCCGGATTCTATCATAAACTGTACTCCTATATCCCCATCGCTGATTCCATGTCCAAGAGCAGCAAAACTTCCATCTTCTTTTACAAATGTAACTGTGCCTATTCCCTGCGTGTCATTTCTGATCCATACTCCAACCTGATAACAATCATTTTTTGAAGAATAAACCGGTTTGACTTTCACCTTTAACTTTTTGTTTTTTCGTTTTATTGTGAGAATTACTTCTTGTACTCCATTTTTTTGTAGCAATCTTATAAATTGCTGTTTGGTTTCAATTTTCTGCCCATTTAATGCAAGGATATAATCTCCGGCTTTTATTTTACAGGTTGCCGGGGATATAACCTTTCCATTTTTACCCTCTACTTCCTGAATTCCTAATACTAGAATTCCCTCCGTTTTTACATAGATTCCGATCGGTACTCCGGATGCATAAACCTTTTCTTCTGTTTTCTTTTGCTCAGTCTGTTCTTTTTTACTTTGCAATTGTCGGGAAAATGCAGTGCTTGACTGCAGAAAATGTCTATATTGTCCCAGCATAGCCAGTATAAGAACCAACAATACAATATAAAACCGCCTTAATATCTCCTTCATAAAAAATGCCCCCATATCTAAGTTTTCACTTAGTATGGCAGGCATCTTATTGTTTCAAACAGACATATTTTACTGTTTTGCCAAAGCACGCATTTCTCTTGCATTTTGTAAAACAGCTTCTGTAATCTTCACTCCTCCAAGCATTCTTGCCAGCTCCTTTATTGATTCTTCTTCTGATAACTGGTAAATATTACTAATTGTAGAATTGGCATCACTTGTTTTTTCAATTAAATAATGAGAATCTGCCATCGCAGCTATCTGAGGAAGGTGGGTGATCGCGATAACCTGTCTTTTTTTAGCAATACAGGCAAGTCTCTCCGAAACCTTCTGTGCAGTTCTTCCACTGATTCCTGTATCAATCTCATCAAAAATTAGAGTTTCAATACCTTCTTCATCTGCTAAAATGGACTTTATGGCTAACATAATACGGGACAACTCACCTCCCGAAGCAATTTCATGAAGTGGTCTTACTGTCTGACCAGGATTAGTAGAAATCATAAAACAGACATTATCCCTTCCCTGTACAGAGTAATGCTCCGATTGTTCAAAAGCAATCTCAAAAGCAACATCTAAAAAATTCAGATCAAGCAATGCTTCTTTTATAAGTTTTGTCAACGGAACTGCTGCTTCTTTACGCAATAATGTTAATTTATCACATTGTGCATTCAATTTTTCTTTTACTTTAGAGAGTTCCCTCTTTATTTCAGAAATATACTCTTCATAATTGGAAAGTTTTTCATATTTTTCAACACTGTCATCATGATACTTTTGAATTTTCTCTATGGAAGTTCCATATTTTGCTTTTAAATGATTGATCAGATTCAGTCTCTCTTCCAGCTCAACAAATTGTTCCCCATCAAACTCCATAGAATCAATATAGCCGGAAAGTTCTCTGTTAAAGTCATTTAAAAGAGAATCTATTGTCTGCAATTGTTCCGTCAGTCCTTTTGCCCCGGCATCAATGCTTTCCACCGCATAAAGCTTCTGCACAGCAGTTCCGATCAAATCTCCTGCACAACCACTCTGGCTGGCTGTCATTTCGTGAACTGCGGCACAGTCAGAAAGAATTTCTTTTGCGTGAGATACCTTCTGATATTCCATCTCAAGAGACTCATCTTCTCCCTGACGCAAATTTGCCTCTTCTATCTCCTGAATCTCATATTTTAGAAATTCCATTTCCCGAAGTCTCTGTTCTTCTCCCATATTATGCTCAGAAAGATTTCTCTGCAGCTCCTGGTACTCCTGATATAATAAAGTAACTTCTTTCTTTATCGGTGCGATAACACTCCGATGATAACTGTCAATAATCTTCAGATGATTCTGTGGTTTTAAAAGAAGCTGATTTTCATGTTGACCGCTCAGATCAAGAAGAAGTGGGGAAAGTTCTTTTAACCTTCCAATTGTTACACTAATATCATTCACTTTATTTATTACACGATTATTGGTAATTCTTCTTGAAATGATAATCTCACCATCTTCAAACGGAATTTCAAATTCTTCCATTTTTTTTCGTACAGCCTCACTCTGTGTATGAAATATCAGCTCAATCAATGCACTGTCACAGCCATTTCTTATCATATCTTTCGGAATCTTTGCACCAAGTGCAGACTGAATCGATCCGATCAAGATTGATTTACCTGCACCGGTTTCTCCGGTAAGTATATTCAGATGGTCTGTAAAATCCACCTCTGTTTCCTCGATAAGTGCCAGATTTTTAACATGTAAATTTATGAGCATAGCATCCTCCGATGTTAACGATGTCCTTTCATAATAGTGTCAATTTCTCTCATTACTTCTTCCACCATAGAAGTTTCCTTCACCACGCACATAATCGTGTCGTCTCCGGCAATACAGCCAAGTACTCCTTGAAGGGAAATAGAATCAATGGCTGCTGCACATGCCATAGCCATCCCGGGAACCGTTTTAATTACTAAAATATTTTCTGCATTGTCCATATGAAGAATCCCTTCTGACAACACTCTTTTATACTTGCTTGAAACATGAATATCCTCTGTCTGGATCGGAGCATATTTCTGCTTTCCATTGGCCCCGATAACTTTGGTAAGTTTTAATTCTCGGATATCTCTTGAAATAGTTCCCTGTGTGGAAGAAAATCCTGCTTCTGACAATCTTTTTGTCAGTTCTTCCTGTGTTTCTATATCATTTGTCCGGATAATCTCCAGTATTTTTTCCTGTCGTTTTCCCTTCATTTGTTATCTCCACTTCTTTTTATAAAAGCTTCTCTTTTAAAATCTGTACAAAGCTGACTTCTGTTGCCTTAATAAACGGTGTTACTTCCTGTGATTTATAAATCTTTACCCAATCTCCCGGAAATAAAGAAAGCCCTTCCCTTCCATCAAAAGAAATAATCGCTTCCTCTTTGATATTACTTCTGATCTGTTCAATTTCTACTGTCACAACATCCTCTTTTGCAAGAACAATACTGCGGGCTGTCAGAGAATGTGGACAGATTGGTGTAATCACAAAGTTTTTACAGGTTGGATTAATAATCGGACCACCGGCTGACAGATTATATCCTGTAGATCCTGTTGGTGTACAGACAATCACACCATCTGCACGATAACGATCAATAACTGCCCCGTTAATCCCAACCTTTAATCCAATGACTCGTGATGCCCCAAACCGGTTAATATTAAAATCATTCAGAGCAATGTAGGTGGCTGCTTTTTTACCTTGTTTATAAACCTCTGCCGTAAGCATGATACGATTTTCCACCTGATACTGATCCTTTAACAGCAAATCTAATGTCTTTGATAAATCGGCAAGATTAACATCAGCAAGAAATCCAAGTGTTCCAAGATTGATCCCCAGTAGAGGAATATTATTTCCAACAAGCATTCTTGCTGCCGCAAGAATCGTTCCATCTCCACCAATCACAAGGATACATTGTGTTCCTTCTGGAATGTCTATCGAAGAGACATCTCTGTCATATCTATCATAAACATTACATACCGCACCCATTCTTGAAATATGATGCCTTATCTGTTCCGTAATTTCCAGATTAATATCTTTTTGCTTATTTGCAATAATAAAAAAATTATTCATGCTGTCTATTTAGCCGCTTCACGATGAGAGAGCGACTGGTGGGATGCGGTAACGACATCCGGTATCATCTCATCATCAATCTGGCTTTCCTCCGGTTTGTTTAATAAATGTAGTAAGTATTCTATATTTCCTTCTGGTCCTTTTATCGGGGAATAGTCAAGATGAAGCAATGAAAATCCAAGTGAAGAAGCAAAATCCATAATCTGCTTTATCACAGCTTCATGTACAGAACGGTCTCTTACCACTCCTTTTTTCCCCACCTTATCTCTGCCGGCCTCAAACTGAGGCTTAATCAGACAAACAACCTGTCCCTCTTCTTTTAGGCAGGCCTTTACCGGTGGCAGTATCTTTGTAAGTGAGATAAAAGACACATCAATAGAAATAAAATCTACCAATTCTCCAATATCTTCTGGTTTTACATAGCGCATATTTGTCTTTTCCATACACACAACACGCTCATCGTTTCTTAATTTCCAGTCAAGCTGTCCTCTTCCTACATCGACAGAAAAAACCTTAACTGCTCCATTCTGAAGCATACAGTCGGTAAAGCCTCCGGTAGATGCCCCGACATCCATACAGACTTTATCCTTTAAAGAAAAGTCAAACTGCTCTACGGCTTTTTCCAGCTTTAATCCTCCACGGCTTACATAACGAAGCGTAGAACCATGAATCTCGATCGTTTCAGCAGCTTTTTCATCAAAAGTACTGCCTGCCTTATCTTCCCGCTGCCCGTTTACAAAAACAACACCGGACATGATCATCGCCTTTGCTTTTTCTCTTGATGCAGCAAGTCCCTGCTCTACTAATAATATATCTAAACGTTGTTTCATTTTAATTCATCCTATCTATTATTGAATTTACAATGGAATCTGCATCAATCCCTGCTTCCTTTCTCTGTTCAGCTACACTCGCATGACGTACAAAATAGTCTGCGATTCCAAGAGAAAGAAGACGGTTTTCACAACCATTCCTGTGAAGAAATGCAGAAACCATCTGACCGTACCCTCCAATAAGCTGATTCTCCTCCACCGTAACAATGAGAGAATATTTCTTTGCAAGCTCACGCAATAAATCTTCATCCATCGGACGGATAAAACGAACGTTAACAAGTCCCGGTACATATCCCTTTTCTCTTAAAATCTGTACCGCTTTCTCGCATTCTTCCATGACATTGCCTACTGACAAAATCACTATATCCTGCCCCTCATAAATCACTTCACTCTTTCCAAGCTCCACAGGAGCATTATATTCTTTGAGTCCGTCATACACACTTCCTCTTGGATATTTCATTGCCGTTGGACCATCGTATTTTAGAGCAAACTTCATCATCTCCGGCATTTCTTTTTCATTCTTCGGAGCCATTAATACAAGATTTGGAATGTGGCTAAGATACGAAATATCAAAAATACCCTGATGTGTTTCTCCATCTGCACCTACCAGTCCCGAACGGTCAATACAGAAAAAGACAGGGAGCTTCTGAATACAAACATCATGAAGTACCTGATCGTACCCTCTCTGCAAAAAAGAGGAATATACTGCAAATACCGGATGCATTCCCTGTGCGGCAAGTCCCGCTGCAAACGTAACCGCATGCTCCTCTGCGATACCTACATCAAAAAACCGTTTCGGATAATTCTTCTTAAAGGTATTTAATCCTGTACCGGACGGCATAGCTGCAGTGATTGCCACAATCTTCTTATCATCTCTTGCCAGTTCAATAAGACTGTCAGCAAAAACTTCTGTGTATGTTTTCTTTGTTTTCTCACCTAAAACTTCTCCGGTTTCTGGATCAAACGGTCCTATACCATGAAACTTTTCCGGATTTCTTTCCGCATTGCTATAACCCATTCCTTTTTTAGTAATGGCATGAATCAATACAGGACCTTCGTGCTGCTTTGCACGGTTGATCGCATGAATCAGTTCATAAATATCATGACCATCTACAAGACCATAATACGTAATTCCCATATTTTCAAATAGCATTCCCGGAATAAAAAGCTGTTTGATAGAATCTTTAGACTTTTTTAATGTCCGTGCAACACTTTTTCCTACTCCCGGAATATTATTCAACGCATTCTCTACATTTTCTTTAAACTCACTGTAACTTTTCCGGGAACGCAGATCATTTAAATAGCGGCTCATCCCTCCAACATTTTCCGATATGGACATCTTATTATCATTCAGGATGATAATCATATTTTTCTTCTCTTTTCGAAGAATGGACAGATTATTCAGTGCCTCATAAGCCATGCCTCCTGATAAGGCTCCATCTCCTATTACAGCAACGATCGTCTCCTTCTTTTGTTCTAAATCTCTTGCTACCGCCATCCCCAATGCAGCAGAAATAGAGGTAGAACTATGACCGGTTCCAAACGCATCGCAATCGCTTTCATTTCGCTTTGGGAATCCGCAAAGTCCATCCTTTTGCCTTAAAGAAGAAAAAGCATCCTTTCTTCCTGTCAGTATTTTATGGACATATGATTGATGTCCCACATCATATACCACCTTATCCTCCGGAAAACGAAGACAGATATGCAATGCCATCGTAATCTCTACCGCACCTAAATTCGATGCAAGATGCCCACCGGTCTGACTAACATTTTTTAAAAGAAAATCTCTGATTTCCTGTGCTAAAACCGGATAAAGCTTTGGAGAAATTCTTTTTATATCATTTGGTTCTTTTATTTGATTTAATAAACGTCCCATTACGCATCCTCCGAATGGTATTTTTATTTGTAACTATTCAAAACTGAGCCTCTGTTATATACAGGCAGGTTATGAATAATCATTTTTACTTTCTTCTTCTGATCAGATACAATAGCAGCTCACGCAAAAAAGTATTCTGATATTCCAGCTTGTCAAATAACTGCAACGCTTCCTTCGTATATTGCTCCGCATCCGCTCTTGCCTGTTTTATACCTTTAAACAATACATAAGTATTCTTTCCATTCTTCTCATCACTGCCAATCGGCTTTCCAAGCTCCTCACTGGTACTTACCACATCCAGAATATCATCTTCTATCTGAAAAGCAATTCCTACTTTATTTGCAATTTTTTCTATGACCAAGACTTCCTCTTTTGATGCTCCGGCTAATATCGCACCAATCATCATCGCAGCTTCGATAAGTGCAGCCGTTTTATTATTATGGATATACATTAAGGTTTCAAAACTGATCTCTTTGTGCTCTGTTTCCACATCTACAGTCTGTCCACCGATCATCCCATAAATTCCCGGCTTTCTTGCAAGAACCTGTAATGCCTTTGCCGTCTGTATATCTCTGGACGTTCCGTTAAATGCCTTTGCTGCCGTCTCAAATGCATAATTTAATAATGCATCACCGGCAAGAATTGCCATATCTTCACCAAACTTTACATGAGCTGTCGGAAGTCCTCTTCTTAACTCATCATTATCAAGTGCGGGAAGATCATCATGAATCAATGAATACGTATGAATCATCTCAATTGCTGCCATAAATGGCTCAATAACAGATGCGTCCTGTCCACCAAACATGGTATAGGTTTCCTGCATAAGCATCGGACGAATCCTTTTTCCTCCGGCTCTTACACTATAATTCATTGCCGCAAGTACGGTTTTTTGTAATCCCTTCTCTTCAGGAAGAAACGGATAAATACGCTTTTCAATCTGCTCTGTTTTCTTCGGAAGCTGTTCCTTTATGGATATCATTTTGTCCCTCCTGTAAGATAATTATCTCTTTTTGTGTTTTATCTAAGGTCTGAGAACATTTATCTAAAAGCTTGACTCCCTTTTTGTATAGATTCATAGAATCAGAGAGACTCACCTCTTCGGCAGAAAGCTGTTCAATAATGTTCTCTAACTGTTCAAAAGCTTCTTCTATTGAAAACTTTGTTTTTGCCATAATAAACCTCTTTATTTTTTGTCCTTCTTTACCTCAACCGGCATTACCTCTGCCTGACCGTCTGAAAAAGTAATGAAAAAAGCCTCATCTTTGTGTACCTGCTCTACGGAAGCAAGCGGCTTCCCCTCCTTTGTATTGGCAAAGACATATCCCCCTCTTAAACGGTTTGTTGGGGCAAGTCCGGACAGACGGTCAACATATCTTAAAAATAATTGCCGGCGGCTTGTATATTTCTCCTTTATTGCCTGTGATAACTGATTCTCAAGCCTTTCATACACCAGCTTATGCTTTAAAAGCTTTCGATCCGGTCTTTCTGCCTCAAGCTGTCTCTCTAATACAGCCATTTTCTGGCGTAACTGCAACAACTTCTGCTCCATTTGCGTATCAAGTATCTCCCGATAATTCTGCATTGTCGTATAAAACGAATATATATCCGGAATTGCCAGTTCGCAGGCTGCAGAAGGAGTAGCAGCACGAACGTCTGCACAATAATCCGCGATCGTCATGTCAATCTCATGCCCGGTTCCGGATATGATCGGGGTAACTGCCTCATAGATAGCATTAGCTACCGCCATCTCATTAAAAGCCCATAAATCTTCTATAGAGCCTCCGCCTCTGCCAATGATAATGATATCTACTCCCACTCTGTCAAAATAACGGATTCCTGCTGCAATCTGTTCTGCAGCCCCGTCCCCCTGCACCTTAGCAGGATAAAGATAAAGCTGTACAAATGGATTTCTCCTTTTTGCGATACTTTTGATGTCCTCTATCGCAGCTCCGGTCAGTGCTGTTACAATTCCAATCTTTTCAGGATATTCTGGAAGCGGCTTTTTCCTTTCAAAATCAAAATATCCTCGTTCAGCCAGCTCCTGCTTTCGTTGTTCATAACGAATATAAAGTTCTCCGGCTCCGGAAAGCTCTATATTACGGACATACATCTGATATGTCCCTGTCTGCTCATAAACAGAAATATTCCCACAAGCTTCTATAAGCTGCCCGTCTTCTAAACGAAATGCCAGTCCTTTAAACCTGTCAGATGAAAACATAATACATCGTAATGAACTCTTTTCATCCTTCAGTGTAAAATAAATATGTCCGGAAGAATGATATTTGCAATTTGAAACTTCTCCCTTTAAATATATTTTTTTTAAGGCATAATCACTCTCAAAAATGCGGTGAATGTAAGAATTAATCTGTGTAACAGAAAAAATATGTTTCATTTATATCTTACCTTTTATATCTTACCTTTCAAGAATGTCTCCGCAGAGTTTTTTATTCAAATTTATTCAATATTGAATAAAAAGGCGGCAAAGAAAACTGTATTCCGTGCCGCCTTCATTCTTTTTCAGTTATCCAGGTACAGGTCACGAATTCTTCGCTATGCCAGCTTTGCAAGAACTCCGTTTATGAAACGGGGAGCCTCCTCACTACAGTAAATCTTTGCAAGCTCTACGGCTTCATTAATGGCAACTCCCGTAGGGATATTCGCATCGTTTGTAATCTCATAAACTGCAAGACGTAAAATAGCAAGCTCTGTCTTACCAAGTCTCTCAAGTCTCCAGCCTTCACAGATAGAATGAATCTTCTCATCAATTTCCGGAAGACGTTTTAAGAGGCTTCCGATCTTCGTTTCGATATAAAGCTGATCCTTGCTCTCGATATCCGGTCTTTCTTCAAAGTACCACTTTATCTGCTCCTGTAATTCTTCCTGTGTATTAAATTCTATACGAAACAGTAAAAGAAAAATTGTCTCTCTTACCTTTCTTCTGGACATCTTCATATGTCAAACCTCCGTTATCTTCCGTGTATTCTTTGTAGTCAGTCTATTCATAATCCATCTGGATTCCGGCTATGCGGATATTCACTTCAGAAACCGTAAGTCCTGTCATCGTTTCAATCGCACTCTTTACCTTATCCTGTACTTCCTGAGAAGTCTTCGGAATGCTCACACCATAGTTCAGCACAAGATTTAAAGTCACATCAACCTGTGTGCCGGTAATTGTTACCTTCACACCTTTAGAAAGCTTCTTCATTCCGAGCTTACTTACGATCTCATTCGTAATATTACCGGACATCTTAGCAACACCCTCTGCTTCTGTTGCTGCCAGACCGGCAATAACTGCAACTACTTCATCTGCAATCTGAACCTGTCCTACATCTTCTATGTTATAAACCGTGTGATTTATCTTTGTATCTTTTTCTTTTCCCATGGAAACCTCCTTTTGTTCACATTCTGACAAGAAAACACCTCTCATGTAATTTTCATATTTTTCTGATACATATCCGATAAGAAAACTACATGAAAAGCCTTTTCATAAAATGTAAACAATTTTATATCGATTTATTCTATAATTATAACAGACATCCCTGTTTTTGCAACAGAAATCTTTCAACTTTCTGTTGTCTGCATTTTACTGATTACAAGCTGTCTGACACTATATCCTGTTTTTCTTGTTACAATATCTTCTATCTGTGCCCGCTGTGCCGAAGAAAGTTCTTCATAATTAAGTACAACATCCACACTTTCATCTCCTATGGAGACTACCGCATTCTCAAATCCTTTTGAAGCCAGAAGCTGTTCTGTTGCACTCTCCCTTTCCATAATATCTGCCAGTTTTGTCAGTTTATCTACAGCTTCTTTCTTTGCATCCTCCTCAACGGAATTACTGTTAATGATTTCATTCAACGCTTCCTTTGTTTTAGAATGCGTCTGTTCTCTTTCCATTCTTGCACCGGCAACATACTCATTGACCTGAGCCTGCGTTAAAACTGCACTACCAATCGTTTCACTTCCGGATTCTGTATTCGATCCCTTTGCTTCTTTCTTCGTATCTGTGGAAATATTTTCCGAGGTAACTTTTGAAGAGTCTGCTTTTTCTTTCATGAGAGAATCACCGTCAGAAATATCCATTGTATCAATCGTTTCAACAGAACCCTCTGTCTCTTTTGACGTATTTTGTTCTGTAAAATTCAGGTATCCCGCTACCGCAATCATAATCGCCAGTGCTGTAATCGCAATCTGATTTTTCTGAAATCTTTTCTTCATTCTACGTCCTCCATTTTTAACACTTTAATATGATTTGCTGAAATTCCAAACAGAACCTGTGCTGCCTCTGCCACAGAAGCTGCAACAACTTTATTCTCTGCTCCTTCACATGAAATTACAATTCCCGCAATCTCCGGTTCAAGTTCTTTTACCACATAAGGAGCAGTGTCACCCGAAGCGTCAGAAAGAATCGTTTCTTCCTGTTTTTTCTGACTGTTATTTATTTTCTGAGTTTCACTCCCTTTTTCTTCCTCCGTTTGTATTTCTTCGGATATATCTTTATTTAATACCGATTCTTTGGAAGATTTTAAAGTAATCATCACTTCTGCTTTTCCCACACCATCTACATTTTCAAGGATATGTACTAATTTATTTTCCAAAGACTCCACATATGCATCATTTTGACCTGTCTTCATAGATTTTTCTTCTTTTTCCTCCGTTTTCAAAGAAGAGGTTTTCCACTCAGAAAAATTTGCTACAAGAAGAATAACCCCCGCCACTGCTATCAAAATAATTTTTTCGATTCCAAAATCTTTCAAACTGATTTTTTTCGGTATTTTCTTATCCATATTTATTCCACCTCTATGTTGACATCGGATTCTTCCAGATTATAAAGCTGCATTATTATTTCTTTTAATTTTTCTATATGCACGGTAGTTTTTATTTTTTCACTTTCCGCTTTTTTTATACTTCCTCTGATTTCTAATCTCTTTATATATTCTTCCTCTGTATCCCACCGAAAAGTGATTTTCTTTACGCAAAGTCCCTCTTTCCCGGCCAGCTCCTTTATCTGGCTTTCATAAGCAGCTTCACTTTCTCTTTTGACCTCCACCTCCAGATTACGCAACTCTTTTGAATTTCTAAGCAACGCCCTTTCATTTCTCCATTTTTCCTGCAAAAAAGAAGTATAAAAATACTGCTCCGTCCCTGCAAAATCAATTACCGGTTTTAGCAGACAAAGCACTAACAAAAATCCCGAAAAAAAATGATAATATTTTTCATAAGCTGTTTTTTGCATTAAATTATCGCAAAGCAGCAATAATATATTCATATATAAAATGGTTTTTAACCAACTTTTTATATATTCCATCTTTCCTCTCCTATAAAATTTTAACCAAAATGATTCGTTGTCAGACTCGTAAGTGCAATAATAACAATAAATAATGTAGATGACATACACAAAGCCTTTATCATCAAACTCCCGCATTTTACGACCGCACTGATACATAAAATAAACCGTTCATCTGTTATCGGTTCCAGCAATATGGATAAAAGGAAATAAACAAAAACATAAAATAATAACTTCACAACAGGCAGTAGAAGAAACAAAAGCAAAAAAATAATTCCTGTTCCTCCAAGTGCATTTTTTATAATCAGTGAAGAACCTAATACCGTTCCTGTCACACTTTGTACAACAGAACCAGCTCCGGGAACCATCCCGATCATTTTATTTACTACATTACTTTTCACCGCATCAAAAGACGGAGCAATCATTGTCTCCAGCAGATGAAATCCAAAAAACAGGAAAAAAACTATCTGTATTCCTTTGGACAAAAGAAAATACATCCCCTCGCATAATTTTGAAAGATTTTGTTTTTTTGAAAAATGATTGAGCAGTTCTAAAAGAAAATAATACTGTAACAACGGAAGGAAAATTCTCACACAAAGCCAGTTTATACACAATACAACAATCATAAAATATTCATAGCAGACAACTCCTGTAGAAAGGTTCCCTGAAAGAGAAACCGCAAGTGTATATATTGGTATGAGTAATTTTAAAAAAGAGGATAACAAAACAACCGTATTTTTAAAAAGAGAGGTCATTGCAGTAAAATTTGTAAAAATGATAGAAAATATAATCAGATACGATATAAAAAATCCACTGTCTGATACTCCAAAGTTTTGAAAAGAGAC
The DNA here is from genome assembly GCA_934317185.1 of uncultured Anaerobutyricum sp. Taxonomy (GTDB): domain Bacteria; phylum Bacillota; class Clostridia; order Lachnospirales; family Lachnospiraceae; genus Anaerobutyricum. Next base: position 41,716 of record CAKREJ010000002.1, read on the forward strand.
AGCGATATTAGAAAAAACTGCCGAAAAAATCAGAACCCCTGCCAACTCTGCAATAAGTAGTTTAGATGAAAAAATCTCCTCCAATGTCACATGAAAAATCCATTCTCCAATTTTTCTGGCTGCATCTGCAAATTTTAAAGATAGAATATATTCAAAGATTACAGAAAAATCAGGATACTTTCTATCTTCAAGCTGTTCAAGCTGTCTGGAGAATGTCGTAATATCAATTTCCTCTTCTGTTGTTTGTGCAGCTACGGCAAATGATGGAATACCCAAAAGAAAAAGGAAGCAAAAAAGACAACATATCCACTGTGCATAACTTATATTTTTCTTTAAAAAAATTTCGTCCACCTGCTTTCACTCTATGTTGTCATAAAAATCATCCCAACAGATGCTCCACTGTCTCAAGCAAAGATTGAATAATTGGAATGCTTAATAATAAAATGGACATCTTCCCTACCGTTTCTATCTGAAAGGATATCGAACGATATCCCAGATCTTCGCACAAATCAGAAGCTATCTGGCATACATAAGCTATCGCAAGCAGCTTAAACAGTATTTTAATATAACTGTTATTTATCGGAATCTTTTTTTGTAAAGTCTGTATGAAATTTAGAACTTCTCCCAATCCGGAAGTAAGATACCCTACAAGAAAAAGACTGATTGCCAAAAGTACAAAAACACCGTATTCTGCCTTGAATTCTTTTGTGACCATTGCAAGCACAGCCCCTGCAATTCCGATTAATGCAATTTTTAAAACAATCACGTATAACCTCCTCTTATATATGTACAGTCCCTCTTATAATTGAAAAAGACTGTATATTTCAGAGAACAGTTCACTGATACAGGGGATTATCCATGAAAGTACGATAAAAAGACCTGCCAGTGACACAAGAAATGCCTGTTCATCTCTTCCGGAATGTTTTAGAACCTGCCCAAGTATTGTTACCAGAATACCTACCGCCGCTATTTTAAAAATGAGTTCTATTGTCATGCTTCTCTCCTTTTTACCCCTTCCTATGTCTCATTTGTCTCTTTAAAAAAGTAGGATCACCGTCAGGATTCCCATACAGATACAAAATACAAGAACTACTTTTTTCTTTCCAATATATTCCTTTTTCATCTGATGGATTTTTTCATTTAAATGGATCGAAAGCTGCTTTGTTTCCTCCTGTTGGTAATATATGTCATCTGAAAGAAGATTTCTTCCCACATTTAAAAATAGCTGTTGTTCTTCTTCGGAAAATTTTTCTTTCCATACTTTTTTTAAAATACGTTCATAAATTGTTACAAAACTTTCTTCTGTATTTTGTGACAATACCACAGACAGCTCAAAAAAAAATTGTGCCAGAGAGTCTTTGTCCGGTCACTTAATTCTCCAAATAAAATCGGAAGTGGGGTTCCTGTATTCCTGATTTCCGATTCGAGAATTCGATATAATAAATCACCCTCTTCTAAAAGCTGTATATGTTGTGCTTCAGGCTCCATGATTTTTAATCCAAACAGATATGTAGCAATAAGAATCATACAGCCTCCCAATATTTTTACCATAAAGCTTTCTCTCCTTTTTTACTTTTAATCTACTTACGCTACCCTTTTTCCTACCTTTGTTTGCTGTGGATTATTACGTTCTTCTTTTGATATCTTTTATAGAAGAATGGCTTCTTTATTATATACTTTTACTTTTCTCTCTCCATTTTCCTCTTTTTTCAAAAATACATATCGTTCAAATGGATATTTGTTTAAATATTCCCCTAATATCGGACGATGAAATATATCTCCAAGAGAACTTCCATGTACCGTCATCAACAGGCTGCATCCACAATTACGGACATACGCCAGTGCCTGGATATCTTTCTCCCCTCCTATCTCATCGGCTGCAAGAATTTCCGGAGTCATTGTACGAAGTAACATCAACATTCCTTCTGCTTTTGGACAATGATCCAGCAAGTCTGTCTGTCTTCCAAGATAAAATCCCAGACTTTCTCTTGTTCGATTTCCAATCTCACTTCTCTCATCTACCACTGCCACATTTTTTCCGGAAAATTCTTTCGTTCCGTCAGAAAGCAGACGTATCAAATCGCGTAAATATGTCGTCTTTCCATTTCCTGGCGGTGAGACAAGTAATGTATGACAAAATGCTCCCTTTTCAAAAAGTTTTGGAAATATATCTCTGGCACAATCTGATACTTGTCTTGCAATGCGAAGATTAATGGAAGATATATTTTTTATTTGTGGTTTTCCTTCTCCGTTATAGTAATATTTGCCACACAATCCGGCACGATGGCCTCCCTTTAACGTAATAAATCCTTCACCTATCTCTTCTTTATATGCAAAAACCGAATACTGGCTTATTTTTTCAAAAATAAGCTGCAGCTCTTTACCAGATAAAATCCACTCTTCCTTAGCCTTTGTCACACTTGCTGTCTTATATAAAAAATATTTCTCTTTTGTCGTTACAATAGAGATGGGTAAGCCTGCCCGAAGCCGAATTTCTGTCACATTTTTAAAATCCACTGTTTCTGTTATTCTTTTTTTTAATTCTTTAGGAAAAATCTGAAGCAATTCCTCCTGATATAATTTTTGTTCCACCTGTTTCCTTCTTTCTAAATAGCTGTATAGAACAAAAAAACAGCCTGTTTCTTATAATAAATATATGAAACAGGCTGTAAGATATGTTATTTTTTCTTTTGTAAATTATAGCTTCTCACTTATAATTTATTGATATACTCCTCTGGTAGTTCTTTCTTTTGGCTTAAAACCGGCATCACGTAATGCACCGATAATCTTTTGTTTATGTTCATGACCAAATGCTTCCATTGTAATTGTAAGTTCTACAGAGCTGTTACGATTTACGCTGACAAACTGATTATGTTCCAGTTTAATAACGTTACCTTGCACATCTGCGATAACCTTTGATACTTTATTAAGCTGTCCCGGCACATCCGGCAGTAAGACAGAAACGGTAAAGATTCGGGAACGCTGGATAAGACCATTCTGAACGACAGATGCCAATGTGATGATATCCATATTTCCACCGCTTAAGATAGAAACGACTTTTTTCCCTTCTGGTTTTAAATGCTTTAAAGCTGCCACTGTAAGAAGTCCGGAATTTTCAACAAGCATTTTATGATTTTCTAAAATATCAAGAAATGCTACGATAAGTTCATCATCCTCTATCGTAATCACATCATCAAGATTTTCCTGTAAATATGGGAAAATATTCTCACCCGGTGTTTTTACCGCAGTACCATCTGCAATTGTATTTATATTCTTAAGTGTTACCGGATGACCTGCTTTTAAGGATTCCTGAAGACAGTTTGCTCCTGCCGGCTCCACACCGATAACTTTAATCTTTGGATTTAACATTTTAGCAAGTGTAGAAACACCGGTAGACAGTCCGCCACCACCAACCGGTACTAAAATCATATCTACGGTAGGAAGTTCCTTTACGATTTCCATTGCGATAGAACCCTGTCCGGTTGCTACTTCCAGATCATCAAAAGGATGAACAAAAGTATAACCATGTTCTGCCGCTAATTCCTTTGCCTTCTCGCAGGCCTCGTCATAAACATTACCATGAAGAACGACTTCTGCTCCAAGTTCTTTTGTACGATTTACCTTTAACAGCGGAGTTGTTGTAGGCATTACAACGATTGCAGGTGCCCCAAACTTTCTTGCAGCATAAGCAACACCCTGTGCATGATTTCCTGCGGATGCTGTAATAAGACCTTTTGCTTTTTCCTCATCGCTTAAGGTACTAATCTTATAATAAGCACCACGAATCTTATACGCTCCTGTAAGCTGAAGATTTTCCGGTTTAAAATAGACTTTATTTCCTGTCAGTTGTGAAAAAAAATCGCTCTGTACCAGATTAGTTGGCAAAACAACCTCCTGTACTCTCTCATAAGCTTCTTCAAATTTGTCTAATGATAATTTTTCCATCATGATTATGTATTCCTCCATCGTATTACCGTATTTATGGGGCATATCTGTATTAAAACCAGTCTCTGTTTCCTATAAATATTATTTAAAATTTACTGCTGTCTCTTACTCATCGTCATTTGGTTTTTCAAAAAGTGCATTTACAAAGGAATCTGCATCAAACTTCTGTAAATCTTCAATCTTTTCTCCAATTCCAATATATTTTACCGGAATTCCAAGTTCTGCCTGAATCGCAATGGCGATACCACCCTTTGCTGTACCGTCAAGCTTTGTAAGCACAATACCGGAAATATCTGATACTTCCTTAAACTGCTTTGCCTGTACCAATGCATTCTGACCTGTAGTTCCATCAAGAACAATGAGTGTCTCCAGGTATGCCTCCGGAAATTCTCGTTCGATCACTCTTCTTATTTTAGAAAGCTCGTTCATAAGGTTCTTCTTATTGTGAAGTCTTCCGGCAGTATCGCATAATAAAATATCTGCATGTCTTGATTTTGCTGCCTGACAGGCATCATAGACAACCGCCGCCGGATCAGAACCCTCCTGCTGTGCGATAATATCAACACCTGCTCGATTAGACCATTCGGTAAGCTGCTCGATTGCTGCTGCACGGAAAGTATCGGCCGCTGCCATAATTACCTTCTTATTCTGTGATTTCAGTTGTGCTGCAAGCTTTCCGATCGTCGTTGTCTTTCCTACACCGTTCACTCCGATCACAAGAACAACAGAGGTACGTTTTTCATATTCATACGCTGTTTCATCTACTTCCATCTGCTTTTTAATAATATCAATTAAAAGCTGACGGCACTCTGCAGGCTCTTTAATATGCTCCTCTTTTACCTTTTCCTGTAAATCTTCAATGATATTCATTGTCGTATTTACTCCTAAGTCACCCATGATCAAAATCTCTTCTAATTCCTCATAAAATTCATCATCTATTTTAGAAAATCCATGAAAAATAGAATCAAGACCTGAAGCAATATTTTTCCTTGTTTTAGTAAGTCCACTGACCAGTCTACTAAAAAAACCTTTCTTTTCTCCCATGATTACTCCTCTCTAATTCAAATCTTTATCAATCAAATCTACGGAAATCAATGTGGAAATACCCTTCTCCTGCATTGTGATTCCATATAGAGCATCTGCTGCATTCATTGTTCCTCTTCGATGTGTGATAACAATAAACTGTGTATCTTTCGACAGTTTCTTTAGATATTTGGAAAATCGAACAATATTCGCATCGTCTAATGCCGCTTCAATCTCATCAAGAAGACAAAACGGGGACGGTTTTAAATTCTGGATCGCAAATAGTAACGCAATCGCAGTTAATGCTCTCTCCCCACCAGAAAGAAGCATGATATTTTGCAGCTTTTTCCCTGGTGGCTGTGCGATAATACGAATGCCACATTCTAAGATGTTTTCCTTATCCATCAACTCTAAGGAAGCCGTTCCTCCCTCGAATAAATCCTGAAAAACTGTTGTAAACATCTGCTGAATATTTCCAAACTCTTTCGTAAACTGTTCCTTCATCGCAGTATTTAATTCATCGATCATCGTAAGAAGCTTAGCCTCCGCCTCTTTGATATCATCATACTGTCCTTTTAAGAACTCATATCTCTCGCCAATCTCTTTATATTCCTCGATCGCATTGACATTGATATTACCAAGTCCCTTGATCTGCTTTTGTAATTCCTTTTTCTGTCTTCGCTGTTCTGCCGCAGCTTCTGTATTAAGATCATAATGCTTTAAAGTAAGTGCCTGATTATAAGTAATCTCATAGCTCTCCCACATATAATCAATCTTACCTTCAAAAGCTTCCTTCATACGTTCCTGCTTTGAAGCTAATCTGGAAGCTTCTTTTTCAAGAATTAACAGCTTTTCATTCTCACTTTCTAACTCCTGAAAAATCTGATTCTGTTTTTTCATTGCCATAGAACGTTGCTGTTTTAATTCCTCAAGCTTACCGGTAATCGCATCTATCTGCACGATAAGCTCTTTCAAAGCCTCCTTCAATATTCCCTGTTCTTTTTCATAAGAAATATTTTCTTCGGTAAGACGCTTGATCTCTTTTCTGTTTTCTTCTAAAGATGTCTGGATATTTTCTATTTCTTTTTCAATACGCTGTCGGTTACTCCGCTGATATTCAAACTCCTGACGGGTTTTTGAAAGCAAAAGACGCTGCTCATTTTTTCTGGATTCTAATTCTGAGATTTCCTGCTTTTGCTTAGAAAGTTCTTCTTTTAATGCATCAAGAACGGTATGATTTTGTTCATGAATCTGCTCATTATCTTCCTGTTGCTTTAATAATGCTTCCTTTTGAGAACGAATTTCTTCAATCTGTTCTTTTAAAATATGATGCTCTTCCTTCAATGAAGAGATTCTTCCCTTCAATTCTTCCTTTTTCACATCCAGATCCGGAATCTGTTTATTAAGATCATGAAGAACCAACGATGCTTTATCAAGTGTCTCCCGCTGCTGCTGCTTTTCCTTCTCTAATCTCTGCCGTCTTTCTTGTAGTTTTACAAGAGCTTCTTTCTTTTCTTCCCAGGTAAATTTAGCTTTTTTTAATGCTTCTTTACATTCTTCTATCTCACGCTTTCGACCAAGAAGATTGCCGGAATGTCGAAATGCACCACCGGTAATCGCACCACCGGGATTAAGTAGTTCCCCGTCAAGTGTCACCAGTCGAAGACTGAAATTATTCTTTCTGGATAATGCTAATGCATGATCTATTGTATCTACAACAACTGTTCTTCCAAGCAAAGACTCTACTAATGCACAAAAACGCTCTTCCACCTGCACTAATGTACTGGCAATTCCGATTACTCCCTCATCCTCTAAAACAGACGGAGGAATCGTACTGTTTCTTCGGCGGATATTCGTAAGTGGTAAAAAGGTCGCACGGCCGAAACGATTTTTCTTTAAAAACTGAATCATTTTTTTAGCCGTTTCGTTATCTTCTGTGACGATATTTTGCAGAGCACCTCCAAGAGCAATCTCAATTGCCGTCTCATACTTTTCCGGAAGTGTAAGAATATCTGCCACAACACCAACAATACCGGGATTTACACTTTTTTGTTCCATAATACGGCGGATAGACTGATTATAGCCATCATAACGTTCCGTAATATTCATCAATGTCTCATAGCGGGACTTTGTCCGAAGGTACTCCTGATTTAAGTTCCCCATCTCATCCTGATATTTTTGTTCCTTTTCCTGTAATGTCTTTTCTTTTTCTCCCAGCTCCTGATAAAGCTTTTCCTGCTCCTCATATACTGTTTCTGCTTCTGAGTGCTGTTTTAACAACTTCTCTGCAGTCTCATTATACTCCTTTAACTCTGAATTAAAAGAAATATAACGGCTATTATATTCTGCATTACGAATCTCCAGTTGTTCTTCCATTGTCGCATAACGGCTGAGCTTCTCTTTTGTATCAGAGCTGCTGTTCATAATAGAAAAAAGTCTGTCATTCTCTCCGGAAATTCTTTTCTCACAAATATCTTGTTCTTTTCTTTTAACAACAATTGCTTCTTCAAGTGTTTCTAATGCTTTCTCTGTGTCTTGAATATCGAGTTCTTTTTGAACGATTGCTTTCTTTAAAAGCTTAACTTCTTCTGCCTTTGTATTCTTTTCCTTCTGACTTTGCTGTTCCAGTTCTTCATAATGCGTAATCAGAAGAGTGTTCGATTCTGACTTATGAGTAAGGATAAGAATTTCATTATCCTCTGCTTCTTTTTTTCGGTGAAGCTCTTCTCTCTCTGATTCCTTCGCTTCAAGACTTTCTGTTACTAACTGCGTCTGTTCCTGAAGCTTTCCATTCTTTTCTTTAATCTTTTCATATGTTCTTCTTGTCTCTTCCAAATCGCCGGAAACAATAGCATACTGCCTTTCATTTTCTTCCTGTTCCTTTTTCAGACGCTCATAATCATATAAAAACAGGTGAATATCTATCTCTTTTTCCTCATCACGAAGCTTTAAGTATTCTTTTGCCTTTGCACTTTGCTGTTCTAACGGCCCTACCTGCTTTTCAAGCTCTGCTAAAATATCTGTAACACGTTCTAAGTTTTGACGTTCCTGCTCTAATGACTTTTCCGTAATTGTGCGATTTTTTTTATATTTAGCGATACCTGCCGCCTCATCAAACAGTTCTCTGCTATCCTCAATCTTACCACTTAAGATTTTCTCAACCTGTCCCTGTCCAATGATAGAATATCCTTCTTTACCAATACCGGTATCATAGAAAAGTTCTACAATATCTCTTCTTCGGCAGGCACTTCCGTTAATCAGATATTCACTCTCACCGGAGCGGTATACCCTTCTTGCTACCGTAACTTCCTCATAGTCAAGCGGAATGATCCGATTCGCATTCTCAAAAGTAATCGCCACATAAGCAAATCCCATCGGTCTTCGACTCTGTGTTCCTGAGAAAATAACATCCTCCATCTTAGAACCTCGAAGCTGTCTGGCACTTTGTTCTCCTAAAACCCAGCGCACCGCATCTCCGATATTACTCTTTCCACTACCGTTTGGACCTACAATCCCTGTAATTCCCTGAGGGAATTCAAATATGATTTTGTTGGCAAAGGATTTAAATCCATTAATTTCGATACTTTTTAAATACATGCTACACCTGCTGCTTTTTTAACAGTAGTATGGTCTGATAAGCGGCAATCTGTTCCGCTCCCTTTTTCGTTTTACCTTTTCCGATCGCATAGGTCTTTCCACCGATTCTTGTTTCCACCGTAAACTCTTTGGCATGATCTGGACCTGCTTCTCTTGTAAGCACATATTGTAAACGAGAATCCGGTCCCGCCTGTACCATTTCCTGCAAAATAGTTTTGGCATCATAAAATAAAGACTTATCCTCTACATCCTTTAACAGATGATTATGAATGAAAAATCTTGCTTTATCCATTCCGCCATCCATATAGATAGCTCCGATCAACGCTTCAAATGCATCCGAAAGAATAGAATCTCTTTCTCTTCCTCCTGTAGCATCTTCTCCCCGGCTTAAAAGAAGATACTTTCCAAGCTCCACATCTCTTGCACAAATAGCTAATGTGTACTCACATACAAGGCTGGAGCGGAGCTTTGTCAGACGGCCTTCATTATATGATGGATATTCCCTGAATACATAATCAGAAATCGTGACTTCTAAAACAGCGTCCCCCAAAAACTCCAGACGTTCATTATTCGCCTTTCTGCGTCCTCTCTGCTCATTCGCATAAGAGCTGTGGGTCATCGCTAATGCCAATAGTCGTTTGTTCTTAAAAGAATACCCTATCTTTTCCTCTAATCCTTTAAATTGTTCCGTCTTAATCATTCCTGTTCGCCTGCCTTCTCTTCTTTTGCCTGTTCAATTTCTTCTGCAAGATGTGCCACGATCTTCTCGTTAATATGCTGTTCCTTAAATGTAACACACTGGAAAATAGCAGTCTTTGTCTCCTTTGCCTTCGCACTTCCGTGAATCTTTACAACAAGTCCCTTTAAACCAAGAAGCGGTGCTCCACCGTACTCTGTCGCATCAAATGTTTTCAATGTCTCTTTTAATGCAGGCTTTACTAAAAGACCTCCAATCTTACTCCTTGTTGTAGACATCATACCTTCTTTAATTATCTGGATCAATGTACTTGCAAGACCTTCCTCAAGCTTTAAGATTACATT
>CAKREJ010000003.1 GCA_934317185.1 uncultured Anaerobutyricum sp.
ATTTTCGCTCACTTTTTGTTGACAAGACTTTTTTTTTGGGGTATCATGTTGATAACATGAGATTATAATAGGTTGAGTGTCGCTACTCGCAATGGAGGTGGAGCTATGTTATTAGTTACTACAGAACGGATTGCAGGAAGAGAAATCGAGCCGTTAGGTATTGTGGAAGGTTCTTCTATTCAGACAGTTCATGCAGGTAAGGATATCATGAATAGTTTAAAAACACTGGTAGGTGGAGAACTTACTTCATACACGGAGATGATGGAAAAAGCCAGAAAGCTTGCAACAGATAAGATGGTAAGGAAGGCAGAGCAGATGGGAGCGGATGCAGTTGTCTGTATACGTTATTCCTCCAGCGAAGTAATGCAGGGGGCTGCTGAGGTTTTAGTATATGGTACAGCAGTCAGACTGATTTGACGTATATAGGGGGATGCCGGATAATTTAGATGAGCTACCCGCAGTCGGAGAATTCTGCAGAGCAGGATTCTTTTTCTTCGTCAGTTTTTTGTGAGATTATTTATCAGGAGAACTGGAAGAGAATCAGGGAACAATCAGGAAGTTTAGTTATAATTAGAGTTGGGAGATCAGAATGGAAGATATAAGAATAGTCTTTTCGAACATCATGGAGAAGCTTCTCAAGCAGGCACATAAGAATAAGAATGTACTGGAATATAAGGAGATTAACGATGCATTTAAGAATATCGAGTTAACTCCTGAGAAGTTTGAGTGGATTCTTGATTATTTTGAAAAACAGGGCGTTGATGTTTTAAATACCAACGAAGAAGATGACGGTGATGATAATTTTATAGATGACGATACAGAAGAAGTAGAGATCATTGATGATGCTGATATTCTTGAAGGTGTCAGCCTGGAAGATCCGGTTCGTATGTATTTAAAGGAGATTGGTAATATTCCTCTGCTTACAGCAGAAGAAGAAGTATTTTTGGCACAGCGTATCGAAAAAGGGGATGAGCAGGCCAGAAAGCAGCTTATTGAGGCAAACCTTCGACTTGTTGTAAGTATTGCCAAGAAGTATGTAGGAAGAGGTATGTCCTTCCTTGATCTCATTCAGGAAGGTAATATGGGTCTGATGAAGGCTGTTGAAAAGTTCGATTATAAGAAGGGGAATAAGTTCAGTACATATTCTACCTGGTGGATTCGTCAGGCAATCACAAGAGGTATCGCAGATACAGCGAAGACGATTCGTGTGCCGGTACATATGGTTGAGACAATTAACAAAACGCTTCGTACTTCAAGAATGTTACTTCAGGAACTTGGAAGAGAACCTACCAATGAAGAAATTGCAAAGAAGATGAATATGCCGGTTGCAAAGATTGACGAGATTTTGAAGACTTCAAGAGATCCGGTATCATTAGATACACCGATTGGAGAGGAAGAAGACAGTCAGTTAGGAGATTTTATTGAAGATGAATCTCTTCTTTCTCCGGTAGACTCTGCATCCTTCTCTATGCTTAAGGAAGAACTGGAAGAAGCGATGGCATCTCTTACAGACCGAGAGCGTAATGTTATCAAGCTTCGTTTTGGACTTGATGATGGTAAGACGAGAACACTTGAGGAAGTTGGTAAGGAATTTAACGTAACAAGAGAGCGTATCAGACAGATTGAGGCGAAGGCTCTTCGTAAACTTCGTCATCCAAGCAGAAGTAGAAAGCTTAAGGATTTCCTTGAGTAATTATTAGTTGCCAAAAGATAAATAATTGATTACAATAATGGGAAGACTAAGGTACTTAGTATTCCCATTTTGTGTTTTTGGAGGTTTTTATGAAAGACGGCTTTTTAAAGGTTGGTGTAGCATCGGTTGATGTGGAAGTGGCCAATCCGATTCATAATAAAGAAAAGGTTATGGAAACAATAAGAAAGGCAGATAAGAATGGCGTAAAGCTGTTGGTTTTTCCGGAACTTGTATTAACTGCCTATACCTGTAATGATCTTTTTTTACAAAAGACATTGTTAGATGAAGCGAAGAATCAGCTTTATGCTATTTTAGAGGAAACGAAGGGGCAGGATATGGTCATTGTTCTCGGACTTCCTCTGACAGTGAATCATAAGCTTTATAACTGTGCGGTATTTATGCAGGGAGGGAAGCTTTTAGGTGTAGTACCAAAGCATTATCTTCCGAATTATTCCGAGTTTTATGAAGCAAGGCATTTTGCTCCGGGAGAAGAAGAGGTAAAGAGGATTCGTCTTGGTGGAAAGGATGTACCTTTTGGGATGAATCTTTTATTTTGCTGTGAGAATATGGAGGAGCTGGTAATTGCCTGTGAAATCTGTGAAGATTTATGGTCTCCGCTGCCACCGTCAACTCATCATGCATTAGCAGGTGCAACGGTAATATGTAATCCATCTGCCAGTGATGAGACAACAACGAAGGATACCTATCGTCGTAATCTTGTATCACAGCAGTCTGCCCGACTGGTATGTGCTTATCTTTACTCTTGTGCCGGAGAAGGAGAATCTACACAAGACCTTGTTTACAGCGGTCATAATATGATTGCAGAGTATGGCTCTGTTTTAAAAGAATCAAGAAGATTCCAAAACAGTTATATTGAGACAGAGATCGACCTGCAAAGATTAGAAGCAGATAGAAGAAGAATGACTACTTTTGTGACAGAAGGTGCGGATAAAAACTATGAGAGAGTGTATTTTCGATTAAAAGAAGACAAAACAAAGCTCAGTCGAAGCTTTGAGCGTACTCCATTTATTCCTTCGAATAAAGCAGACAAAGAAAAGCGATGCGATGAGATTCTTACGATTCAGGCAATGGGGCTTAAAAAGCGTCTGGCACATACACATTGTCAGTCAGCAGTTGTTGGAATCAGCGGTGGCTTAGATTCTACACTGGCAGTTTTAGTAACGGCAAGAGCATTTGATATGTTAAATATTCCAAGAGAGAATATTGTTTGTGTGACGATGCCTTGTTTTGGTACGACAGACAGAACTTATTCGAATGCAGTCACGCTGACGAAGAAGCTTGGTGCAAGTTTAAGAGAAATTCGTATTAACAAAGCAGTAGAACAGCATTTTTTGGATATCGGTCATAACCCGGAGAATCACGATGTGACGTATGAGAATTCGCAGGCTCGTGAAAGAACACAGATTTTGATGGATATCGCAAATCAGACAAACGGTATGGTTATCGGAACCGGAGATATGTCAGAGCTGGCACTTGGCTGGGCGACTTATAATGGGGATCATATGTCTATGTACGCAGTGAATTGTTCCGTACCAAAAACTTTAGTAAGACATCTGGTGCGTTATTATGCAGATACCTGTGAGGAACAGGAGCTAAAAGAGGTTCTTCTTGATATTTTAGATACTCCGGTAAGTCCGGAACTTCTCCCTCCGGTAGATGGTGTGATTTCGCAGAAAACAGAAGATCTCGTGGGACCTTATGAATTACATGACTTTTTCTTATATTATATGCTTCGTTTTGGATTTCACCCGGAAAAGATTTTCCGTCTGGCTCGTCAGGCATTTGGAGAGGAATATGATATAGCAACCTGTTATAAATGGCTTCGCACCTTCTGCTGGCGTTTCTTTGCACAGCATTTTAAGAGATCCTGCCTCCCGGATGGACCAAAGGTTGGATCAATAGCGGTTTCACCGAGAGGAGATTTGAGGATGCCAAGTGATGCAAGCTCGACTGTGTGGATGTATGAGTTGGATGAGTTAAAAGAAAAATTAGGTCTTTAAAGCAAAGGAAGATACAGCAACGAAATTTGGACAGAATGGATTTTTCATATCAGGATTTTGCTTTAGAAAGAGCATTTTTAATTGCCTGTTGTAAAATCAGACCGGTATATTTATTTTCTGTGTTTAATTTTATATCATCAATAGAAGAAATCTTTTCAAGCTGTGAATTGATTTCTTCTAAAGATGGTTCAAGAAGTGGGTACATGGCACTTACACTGTCAGAAAGATGATTCAGACTTACAGAAGTGATATGGTCTGTGTCAACGGAAACCGCTACGTCTAATGTAGTATCTCCTAAAGCAATTGTAGAAGTATAGACTCCGGGAGTGTAGATGCCGGCATTCGTTTTAATACTTTTTTCTTCCGGGGCAAACATAAAGATGAGAAGAAGGATCAATATGATACCCAGACAGACGAATAAAGCTGTATAAATAAGTTCTTTTGCTTTAACGACAACAATTTTTGTTTTTGTACTCAAAGAAAACAGTCCTTCCGATTCCTATTTATTAAAGTGTATTCTGAAAGTAGAAATATATGATAATGGGATTGAAAAAACACTGTTTCCGTTTTAAATGTATCAGAAAGAAAGTATAGCTTTAGAGAAAAGAGAACAGCCTGTGCCTGTAAAAACTATGCTATAACTTCTGAAATATAAGAAAGAGGAGGAGAAAAATGCTGGAAGGACAGACTTTTGTGGAAGTATTTCCGGATTATACAGTTCCAAAGGATTTAAAATATATTTTATCCAATGCTGTTGTTTCAAAGGTTGTAATGCGACAGCAGAAAAGAGAACTGGTGATTCATTTAAAAAGTGAATATATCCTTTCAAGAAAGCTGCTGAATAAAGTAGCTTATGAAATGAAGAAAGAACTGTTTGGAAAAGCTTCTTTATTTATTTTGTTTGATGATACGTATGAATTGTCTTCTGCCTATACATTAGATAAGATTATGGATGAATACTGGAACAGTATTTTGTATGAAGTCAAGAATATGGGGCGTGTAGAATACAGTCTTTTATCAAGTGGAGAATGGGGATTTGAAGGGAATATACTGACGATTCTTTTAGAAGATTCTTTTCTTGCAAGGGATAAATCACGTAAGATAAAGGAGTATCTGGAAGAATTATTTTTGCATCGTTTCGGCAAAGAAATTCAGGTGGGCTTTGATTTTACTGATGATGCAAAGCAGGCATTTTACCAGGCAAGAAACCATAAACTGAATTTGGAAGTGGGTATGGTAATGAGCCAGCTTAAGCAGGCAGAGGCAGAAGCAAAAGAGGAAGATGCCGAAGAAAAACCAAAAGAAGAGAAGAAACAACGGGCATATTCCGGGAATTTCTTTGAGGAACGAGCAAGAAGACAGGAATTTAGTCAGAGAAGACGTTCGAAAGATCCGGATGTTATTTATGGAAAAGATTGTGATGGAGAGGTTGTTCCGTTAGAGGAAGTCATTGATGAAATTGGCCAGATTGTTGTTCGTGGTCAGATTTTAAAACTGGAATTGCGGGAAATACGAAGAGAACGTACAATTGTAAGTTTTCATATTACGGATTTTACAGATACGATTGTCGGTAAGGTTTTTATTGCAAATGATCAGCTTCCGGAATTTTTGGATTTATTTGAAAAAGGCAAGTTCTATAAAGTTAAGGGAATGCCACGAATGGATACTTTTGAACATGAGCTGACACTTTCTTCTATCTCCGGAATAAAACCAATTCCGGATTTTACAGAAAAACGGATGGATAAGAGTCTGGAAAAGCGTGTGGAGCTTCATCTTCATACAGTGATGAGTGATCTTGACAGTGTAGTGGATATTAAAAAAGTAATCAATCAGGCCAAAGCATGGGGGCATCCGGCAATGGCAATCACAGATCACGGTGTACTGCAGGCATTTCCTATCGCAAATCATTGTATAACGATGGATGAACCATTTAAGATTATTTATGGAGTGGAAGGTTATTTTGTCAATGATTTAAAGAAACTTGTCACAAATGATAAAGGACAGACGCTTTTGGATGACTATGTTGTATTTGATCTTGAGACAACTGGTTTTAGTCCGCTGCATGATGCGATTATTGAGATTGGTGCGGTAAAGGTAAGCAATGGAGAAATCAAAGACCATTACAGTGTGTTTGTAAATCCACAGCGTCCGATTCCGCTTCGGATTACAGAGCTTACAAGTATTGATGATGCAATGGTGGCAGAGGCCGGAACGATAGAAGAAGTTCTTCCGGAATTTTTAAAATTTTGTGAGGGATGTAGTCTGGTTGCTCATAATGCAGAGTTTGATGTGAGCTTTATCGAGGAGAATGCACAAAGACAGGGGTATGAGACAGATTTTACAGTTATTGATACGGTACAGATTGCAAGGCTTCTTCTTACGGATCTGAATCGTTTCAAGTTAAATACCGTATGTAAACGATTGAATATTAAACAGGAGCATCATCATCGGGCAGTTGATGATGCCAGAGTAACAGCAGAAGTTTTTGTACGTTTTATCGAAATGCTCGCACAACAGGATGTGAATACATTAAAAGCATTAAATGAAATGGGTGCTGTATCACCGGAGTTGATTAAAAAAGCACCGGCTTATCATGGAATTATTTTAGTACAGAATGAGAAGGGGCGGGTGAATTTAAACCGACTTGTTTCTGCCTCTCATCTTGAATACTTTAATCGCCGTCCAAAGATGCCGGAAAGTCTGATTCAAAAATACAGAGAAGGGCTTATTATCGGTTCAGCCTGTGAAGCCGGAGAGTTATTTCAGGCAGTTATTCGTGGAAAGAGTGAGGAAGAGCTGGCAGAATTAGTCCGATTTTATGATTACCTCGAAATTCAGCCGATCGGGAACAATATGTTTATGCTTGAAAGCGATAAATATGAGGCAGAAACAATTGAGGACCTGCAAAATTATAACCGTAAGATTATAGAACTTGGTGAGAGATACCATAAGCCGGTAGTAGCGACCTGTGATGTGCATTTTTTGAATCCGGAGGATGAACAGTACCGACGTATTCTTATGGCGGGAAAGGGTTTTAATGATGCAGATAATCAGGCACCTTTATATTTCCGGACAACGGAGGAAATGTTAGAAGAATTTGCATATTTAGGGGAAGCTAAGGCGAAAGAAGTTGTAATTACAAATACAAATAAAATCGCCGATATGATCGAGAAGATTTCACCGGTACATCCGGATAAATGCCCTCCGGTCATTCCAAAGTCTGATGAGACATTAACGAAAATCTGTTATGATAAAGCACATGAGATTTACGGACCAGATCTTCCGGATATTGTAGAAGAACGATTACAAAGAGAGTTGAATTCTATTATTTCAAATGGATTTGCGGTAATGTATATTATTGCACAGAAACTGGTATGGGATTCAAATGATCATGGATATCTTGTAGGCTCAAGAGGTTCTGTAGGTTCCTCTTTTGTAGCAACAATGGCGGGAATCACAGAGGTAAATCCTTTATCGGCTCATTATATTTGTCCAAAATGTCACTATGTAGATTTTGATTCTGACGCAGTAAAACCATACTCCAAAAAAGGTATGTCCGGATGTGATATGCCGGATAGAGATTGTCCACACTGTGGTACCCCGCTTCAAAAAGAGGGACATGATATTCCATTTGAGACGTTTCTCGGATTTAAAGGAAATAAGGAGCCGGATATTGATTTGAATTTCTCGGGAGAATATCAGTCTAAAGCACATAAATATGTTGAGGTTATTTTTGGAGAGGGGAAGGCTTTTCGTGCAGGAACGATCGGTACTCTTGCAGAAAAGACAGCTTATGGATATGTATATAAGTATTTCGAAGAAAGAGATATTCATAAGCGAAGGTGTGAAATGGAACGTTTGGCAGAAGGCTGTACCGGAGTAAAGAGAACGACCGGCCAGCATCCGGGAGGGATTATTGTAGTGCCGCATGAATATGAGATTTATGATTTTACGGCAATTCAGCATCCGGCTAATGATGTAAATACGGATATTATCACCACGCATTTTGAGTATCATTCGATCGATCATAACTTATTAAAACTTGATATTCTCGGGCATGATGATCCAACTATGATTCGAAGGCTGGAAGATTTGACCGGGATGGATGCAACAACGATTCCGTTAGATGATCCGGAAGTTATGTCATTATTTCACAGTACAGAAATATTAGGAATCACACCTGAAGATATCGGCGGAATTGAAATGGGATCACTTGGTGTACCGGAATTTGGTACAGAATTCGTTATGCAGATGTTAAAGGATACGAATCCAAAGTGTTTCTCAGATCTTGTGCGTATTTCCGGTTTGTCTCATGGAACAGATGTATGGCTCGGAAATGCCCAGACATTAATTGAAGAAGGTAAGGCCGAAATTTCTACGGCTATCTGTTGTCGAGACGATATTATGACGTACCTTATCAATATGGGATTAGATAAAGAACAGTCCTTTACCATTATGGAATCTGTTCGTAAAGGAAAGGGATTAAAACCGGAATGGGAAGAAGAGATGACAGCTCACGGAGTTCCGGACTGGTATATATGGTCGTGTAAAAAGATTAAATATATGTTCCCGAAGGCACATGCCGCTGCGTATGTTATGATGGGATGGCGTGTGGCATGGTTTAAGGTACATAAGCCACTGGCTTATTATGCGGCCTATTTTGGTATTCGTGCTTCTGCATTTTCTTATGAAATTATGTGCAGAGGAAGGGAGCGTTTAGATGCAGCACTTACGGAGCTGTTAAAAACACCAAAAGACCAGCAGACGAAAAAAGATCAGGATACGATTCGAGATGGAAGAATCGCACAGGAAATGTATGCAAGAGGCTTTGAGTTCATGCCGATTGATATTTATAAGGCAAAAGCAAGGGAATGCCAGATTATTGATGGTAAGATCATGCCCCCTCTTTCAAGCGTAGAAGGACTTGGAGATAAAGCGTGTGAGCAGGTGGAGGAAGCGGCAAAACATGGTCCGTTTACCTCGCTTGAAAATTTTCGAAATCAGGCAAAGGTTAGTAAGACGAATGTTGATAAAATGGCAGAGCTTGGAATTCTTAACGGTCTTCCGGATACAGATCAGCTTACTTTTGATTTCTTTTTGGAACAGGCACAGGTATAATTATAAAATATAAAAAGGCAGACAGGAGGAAAAAGTGATGAGTTATATTAAAAATGCAAACATTCAGGGGAATGCATGGGTGGCACAAGGGGCTTGTGTTGTAGGAAATGTTACATTGGGAGATGAGAGTTCTGTGTGGTATAATGCAGTAGTTCGTGGAGATATGGCACCGATTATTGTGGGATGTGGCTCTAATATACAGGATGGTACGGTTGTTCATGCAGATGCAGGGTTTCCATGTAAAATAGGGAACGGAACAACGATAGGACATAATGCGATCATTCATGGATGTACGATTGGGCATAATACGGTTGTTGGAATGGGTGCGATTGTTATGAATGGGGCGGAAATTGGTTCGGATTGTATTATAGGAGCAGGAAGTCTTGTTACGCAGGGAACAGTAGTTCCAGATGGGATGCTGGCATTTGGTTCCCCGGCAAAAGTAATCCGTCCGCTTACAGAAGCGGAGAAAAAAGAGAATCAGACAAATGGAATTAGTTATATGCTGATGAAAAATATACAAAAAGACTGAAAAAACTTGAAATGTGACTAAAGGATGGATTATAATAAGGCGAATATGCTCTTTGATGGGGAGTCCTGCAAGAGACGCAGACTTTTGTGTGATTGTCGGAGAGGGTTAAAATCAGAAAGGAGAACTTTTAATTTTATGTCGGATACTACAAATACGAAAAAATATAAAGGCTATGAGTTAGATAAGACTTCTTCTCACCGTCGCAATCAGAACAGACCGTGGTTTTGGAAAGTTTTAGGAATTAGTCTTTTGCTTACAGCTTTTATTATCGCAGCGATTATTTTTGGACTTTTGCACAGAACGCACAAGAATGCAAAACACATGGAAGAGATTAATGCAGCCAATACGATAGATGCTTTGCTAAAGGGACATGAAAATGTTACGATTACTACTTCCTACTCTCATTTGGCAGAAGGAGATGCTTATACAACAACTCGTCAGGTAAGGAAGGATAAGAAGGATAATTATTTTTCCTACTTTAAAAAAGAGGGAACAGATGATGATTACAAGGAAGTAATCAGCAATAAGGAATTATATCGGAATAATGGCAAGTATAGTCAGTATTTTGGTCTTGTTGCTAATGATTATGAAGAGGTCTGTGTAAAAGATATTGAGAATGCAGTATTCCAGGGGGATACAAAGGATAGCATTCAAAATGAAAAGGAACGTGATAATACGATTACTTTACAGCTTACAGCCAGTGTGCAGAGCGGAGATGAGTATGATACGACTTATGGATTTGCAGCAGGGGATAAGATTGAAAAGACAATTATCATAGATAAAAAAACGCAGATTATTACGTCGGTAGAAGAGAAATGTGGAGATGAAGTTTTTTATAGTTACAACGTTGAGTTTGATGGAGAAAAGAAGATTCCACAGTTCTATAAAGATTTAAAGAAGGAAAAAGAAACCAGAACTTGTAAAGTTTACTCCAGCTACGATGGTGAAGATAATAAGAAATATACTTTTAAGATACCGATTGATCTTTACTTTACTGTATTAGACCATGATGGATATAAAGTATACGAAGATAAGGATGGTACAAAGGAATTTACACATTATCAGATGGAGGTACAGAATCCGGATACTGATCTTTCTTTATATATCAAAGTAAGTGAAAGTAACTAAAAAGCAATTAAATAATATATAGCTCGTCAGGGCTGCAACAGACCGTCGCAGGAAGATTTTTGCGGCGGTCTGTTATATTAGATATATAGCAGGAAAATGTCATGCGTTGTATGACTGGCAACAGGAATGCTGGAACATTCTTGAAAAAAGAAAGGCTTAACTATGAAGACAAGAAGATTATTTTATGAAGATGTGTATATCAGAGAATTTGAGGCAATTGTACTTGACTGTGAGGAGAGGGATGGTCGGTATTATACGATTTTAAATGAAACAGCATTTTATCCTGAAGGGGGTGGACAGCCTGCAGATAAAGGAACTCTTGATGGGGAAAATGTAATAGATGTTCAGTATGTGGACGGAGAACTTTGCCATATTACAGCAAAGCCGTTTGAAAAAGGAACGCAGATTGTCGGAAGAATAAACTGGAAAATGCGTTTTGATCTGATGCAGCAGCATTCGGGAGAACATATTGTGAGTGGGATGATTCATGACAAATATGGATATGAAAATGTTGGGTTTCATATGGGGGAAGAAGTAGTCACAATTGATCTAAGTGGGGTGCTTACCTGGCAGCAGGTGTTGGAAATTGAAAGTAAGGTTAATAAGTATATTTGGATGAATCAGCAGGTGAATATTTTTTATCCTGATGAACGTCAGAGAACGCTTATCTCTTACAGAAGTAAGAAGGAACTTACAGGAGAGATTCGTCTCGTGGAATTTCCCGGGGCAGATCTTTGTGCCTGCTGTGGACTTCATGTGTCCCATGCCAGCCAGATTGGACTGGTAAAACTTCTTTCCTGTAAAAAGTTTCGTGAAGGTGTTCGCATAGAAATGCTTTCCGGAAAGCGTGCTTTAGATTATCTGTCCGGCAGTACAGAGCAAAACAGCCAGATAGCAATCAGCCTTTCTGTAAAGGAAAATGAAACAAAAGAAGCAGTACAGAGATTGCTTGATGAAGTTTATGCACTAAAAGGGCAACTGGCACAGGAAAAACAAAAAAGCTTTCAGACAAAAGCAACCTCCTTTAAAGGAAAAGGGAATATCCTTCTTATTGAGGATATAATGCAGGCGGCAGAAATAAGAAAGTGCACCGATACCATCTTAAATACCTGTGGTGGTATAGCGGCCCTTTTTGCTGGCAATGACACAGATGGATATAAATATGCCATTGGCGAACGCAACGGAGATATTAGAGAACTCGTAAAAAAGGTTAACAAAGAATTAAATGGTCGAGGTGGCGGCAAACCATTCTTTGCACAAGGTTTTGTAAAGGCAGACAGAGAACAAATAGAAACATTTTTTTGTGATTTTGTTTCTGAAGTGTAACCTTTTTCTTCTTTGATTGTTATATAGATGAAAGAAGTCGAAAAGTATCGGAATGAGGGGTGAGAATCTGGATAAACATTTGTTAGAAGCATTGTATCAGCGATATTATAAAGAATTATATATTTTTGTATTTTCACTTTGTGCAAGTGAGAGCGTAGCGGATGATATTTTGCAGGACACATTTTTAAAAGCCTTATTGGCATTGAAGGATTCTCACACGAATATACGGGCGTGGCTTTATATGGTAGCAAGGAATCTTTACTATAACTATTATAACAGCCAGAAGAAGATGATGATGATTGAAACGTCTGATTTCGAGCATGCAGTCCTGGAGGTACATAAGTCAGGAAGAGAAGCTTTCATACAAAGTGATATTCTGGAAGAAGTTCTGCATAAAGAAGAGAAGAAGCAGCTTTGGGAAGCGGTAAACCAGTTAAAGGGACATAAAAAGGAAGTAATATTATTGCAGTATTTCGGGGGATTTTCACAGAAGGAGATTGCGGCAATGCTTAAGATAACTCCGGGTAATGTGAAGGTTCTTTCTTACCGTGCGAAGAAGGAATTGAAGGAATATTTAACGAAGGAGGAAGAAACATGACATACCGTGAATTATTAGAATTATATAAAGCAGGCAAGTTAGAATCAGAACAGAGAAAAAGCATTGAGAAAGACATAGAAAAGCAGGAAGCGATAAGTGATTATCTTTATGAAGAAGAAGAGATTCCGGGATTGAAAGATGTTTATGAAGAAGATATAGATACAGAATTTATCACAATGATCAATCGTTCCATCAGACGGGCGTTTCGAAGATTAGGTTTAACAGTTCTTGCCTTAGCCTTCGTATTAATTTTATTTGTACAGTTTTGCTTTCCGACCATAGTATCCTGTTTTTACTATAATCCGGCGGAAAATATCGGGAATAAGGATTATAGTATAAATAAGATGAGTCGTGATATGGCAGTATATTCGGAGGTCTTTCTTCCGGGAAAGAGAAGGGTTTGTGTTGAAGCAGAATCAAAAGGATATGGAAAGTATAATATTACAGTCAATCAGACCTCCAGCTTTACAAGAAACCTGACAGATGTATCCGGAGAGATTGTCCGGGGAAAACTGCGATATTATGACAATAATGTTTTAAAAACACCGGTCAGTAATGCCTTTGCATACGGTAATCTTGTTGGAAAAGAAGAGAATACATTAGAAGAGAATTTAAAATGTACCAGAAAGTATTTTAAACTGAAAGCTAACGAAGAAGTTAATATGTGTGCTGCAGGTACGAAGGAACAATCTATGGAGGCATTGAAGAATTTAGATTCTCAAAAAATGTATATAGGCTATATATCTCTAGATAAGATCATGTCTTATGAAGATTTTAAAAGATATGTAGATAAGCAGGATCTTTCAGAAGTATGGTGTGCTGTACAGGTGTTAGAACCACAGAAAGAAAAGGAGAATTCTGACAATTCTTCAACTAAGGAAAAAGCAGAGACAGAAGAGTATATAACAGATTTTCTCTCCAGTGCACCGAATATTGGTTTTGTATGCGTACCGTCTTATAATGCAGCCATTAACTGGGATGCTAAAAAGTATCCGGCTCTTTTGCCGGGATGTGAGACAGATCAAATGGATGATCCGGATCACTGGGACAGCGTAGAAGATAATCTCAAAAAAGAAAAATATGCCAGACAGCATTTTGTAAGTCTTCTTAACTATCTATCAGATCAGAAGCAGTTTTTTAATATGGTAGCAGGAGATGAGTATTCGCCGGAATCATTAAAAGAGATGGCATCCTACGTTAAAAAGAATGGTCTTAAAATATATGGTTTTACAACGATTGCAGATAAAGACACGTTACTAAAGCTCAGTAAGCAAGGCGAAGTATATGAAATCTACACGGAAGAATTAAAATAACAATTTCTTTGACCGGTTTTCCGGTGATGAATCAAATCGCAATAATGTAAAAGCTGGGAAAGGAAACAGAAAGAAATATCTTTACAATTATTTTTAAATGAGCTATTATTTCCGTGAAAATACTTTACGAAAAGTTTTTATTAATTTTTGATGTGGGCGATAGTGCGTAAAATCAAGAATTAATAAAACAGAAAGGAAGGATATTATGTTCAAAAATAAACTGAAAAGATTGGCAGCAGTTGCTCTTGCCGGAATGCTGACAGTTAGTGTAACTGCTTGTTCTACAAGCAAAAGTGCAGCGAAAAAAGGTGATAATACAGCCCAGGAGCAGGGAACAGAGGCAACAACAGAGGGTAAGGAGAATACTACAACAGATTATGTGTCATCCGATGTTGTGCTCCCGGATAATTTTGATAATATGATTTATCCGATAGAGGCATTAATGGTTCAGAAGCTTTCAAAGGGATATTCATATTATACGAATAATACGAGTGAAGATGAAGCAGATTCTTTCTGGTTTTCTATGGCAGTTCTCACCTCGCTGATGGAGACACAGTCTGCTTATGGTGATGGAATGGAGGCAGATTCCTTTTATTATTTAAAAGAGGATACCTCTAATATGTATGCTTCCGCTTTATATAATGAATATGGTACAGGTAATATGGAATTTCCGGAGATTCCTGACGGAGATAAGTATGCAACATATGATGATGATAAGGAAATGTATGGTTTCCTGAAAGGAGATGTGGGAAGTCTTGTTCCATATATTACGGATTGTATGAAGGATGATTGTATAAATGATGGCAGTGATTATACGATCACAGCACAGCTTCGGGATACAGATACGGATAAAATAAAGGGAACTTATGAAGTTAGCATTACAAAGACTTCATATGACGGTGATGATAATAATTTTGCATATTCTGTAACGGGAATTAAAGAAAAGGAAGATAATACCGCTAATTTTAATAAGAGCGAGGAAGAAAGTACTTCAGAAGAAAGCAGTACACAAGAGAATACTTCAGAGAGTGGAACAGATACAGATTCCGATAATTCTAATAATACAACAGAGAGTACAGAAGCAATCTCTCAGGATGATGCTTTAAGTCAGGCAAAGGATTATTATGGTGATGATGCAGAGTATTCCTACAAAGAAAAGGTAACAGTAGGAGATAAAGAATACTATGATTTTTCTGTAAAAGGTGACAATGTCAGCAGTACAGATGTTTTAGTGTCTGTAGATGGGCAGGATGTTATCGGCGGTACACAAAACGATGACGGAAGCTGGTCCTTTGATCAATAAGAAGTCTGTATTGGTGGATTGATGAAATAAAGTGAAATCTGCTTGTTCCTGAATTACTTATATTGTGTAACAAAAAAGAGAAGAGAAAAGAAAGAGAAAAAGGATGAATAATCAGAATGACACAGCACAAGGTGCGGGAAAGCAGAGCTTTCTGAAAAAGAAAAATGTAGAGATTTCTTTTAAGAGATATGCGATTGATGCGATGGGAGCGATGGCTCTTGGATTATTCGCATCTCTCTTGATTGGAACTATTATTAAAACATTGGCGGAAAATATCGGTACGACCGGAATGATGGCAGCGTTGGCAGCCATTACGGATACCGGAGAACTGGCAGCTAAAGTGGCCGGTCTTAGTATGATTAATCGTTTTTGCTGGATTTTGTGGCAGATTGGTAATTATGCGACGATGGTAACCGGAGTTGCAATGGCTGCGGCGATTGGATATGCATTAGATGCACCGCCCCTCGTATTGTTTTCTCTGTGTGCGGTAGGGCAGGCTACAAATACATTAGGTGGTTCCGGCGGTCCGCTGGCAGTTTTATTTGTTGCGATTATTGCCTGCGAAGTTGGTAAGCTTGTATCAAAAGAAACAAAGATTGATATTTTAGTAACGCCAGCAGTAACTATTATTGTTGGAGTGGGCTGTGCGATGGTACTAGCTCCAATTTTCAAGACACTGTGTGATTCACTTGGAACTTTTATCGGATGGGCGACGAATTTACAGCCATTTTTTATGGGGATTATTATTTCTGTTGTCGTTGGCGTTGTGCTTACGCTGCCGATTAGTTCGGCGGCAATCTGTGCTGCTGTTGGTATTAGTGGAGGTGCAGTTCTTGCAGGAGTTTTAGATGGCAGTGTGTCTATGGAAGTCTGGAATGGACTTGCACTTGCCGGTGGAGCAGCCACGGTAGGATGTTGTTGCAATATGCTTGGATTTGCTGTAATAAGTTATCCGGATAACGGAGTAGGAGGTTTGGTTGCACAGGGACTTGGGACATCTATGTTGCAGGTTCCGAATCTGATGCGTAAGCCGATTTTATGGATTCCTCCGGTGCTTACTTCCGCAATTTTAGGTCCGGTTGCTACCTGCATTTTTCAGCTTCGTAATAATGGTGCCGCAATTTCTTCTGGAATGGGAACGGCAGGTTTGGTAGGACCAATCGGGATTATTACAGGATGGTCTAATATGCCAAAAGGATATGAAGCAGGAGCTTTTGACTGGATAGGAATGCTTTTGGTATGCTTTATTCTTCCTGTTGTACTAAGCTGGGCTATAGGAAAGGTTATGAGAAAGAAAGGTCTGATTCAGGTGGGAGATCTAAAGGTGGATTTAGGTTAGGATCTGTTTTTTAGATAGCCGGCAAGGTTTGTTTTACTATGTAAAAAGACTACTTTGCAAGAAGAGTTCGCACATAAATCAAATTTTAGGTTTATGTGCGAATTTTTTTGTATATCTTTTGAGCACTGCTTTGTTTGGAAGAGGTGTGAGG
This sequence comes from uncultured Anaerobutyricum sp., assembly GCA_934317185.1. Lineage (GTDB taxonomy): Bacteria > Bacillota > Clostridia > Lachnospirales > Lachnospiraceae > Anaerobutyricum. The sequence goes on from CAKREJ010000003.1 coordinate 16,523, forward strand.
CTTTGCATCTTGCAACAAGGATACTGAGGTATTCCTGAATATCGGGATGAGGTTAAGATGGATCGTTAAATTTGTAATAGAATTTTTCTTCAAGTCCTCCAAGAATCAGATAGATACAGATGGCGATAAAGCATAATAAAAGAATAGATAAGATAACCCAATCCATTTTAAAGACCTGTGAACCGTAGATAATGAGATAGCCAAGCCCTTGTTTGGCTGCGAGAAATTCACCGATAACTACCCCGATAAGGCAAAGACCGATATCGACTTTCAGAATGCTCAGGATGGCAGGAAGATTAATCGGAAGAATTACTTTGGTAAGGCAGTCAAACCGGTTGCCATGCAAGGTGTAGATTAGCTTTATTTTGTCTGGGTCTGTTGTCTGAAAGTTTGTAAAAAGATTCAAGATGCTTCCGAAAATAGCAACAGATATGGCAGTGATGATAATGGTTTTCATGTTATTTCCCAGCCATACGATAAAAATGGGAGCCATTGCTGATTTGGGAAGGCTGTTTAAAATAACGAAGTATGGTTCAAGAATCTCACTTAATGTTGTATTCCACCACAGGAGTATAGCAATAAGAAGGCTTATTGCGGCAACAAGAAAGAAGCTGCCGAAGGTTTCAGCGAGAGTGATGGAGGTGTGTCTGACGAGATCACCAGTAAGAAGGAGTTCCTTGCAGGTCAGAATTATCCGGGAAGGACTACTGAAGATAAAAGCATTGATGATTCCGTTTCGGGAACATATTTCCCATAAGATAACAAAAGATATAAATATAAAAAATTGAAAGAAAAGAACAAGATGCTTATGTTTTTTTGCTCTTTTTATATATAATAGCTGCTCTTTTGATAAGTTGTTGGATAATTCATTCATTGTTTTTTAACTCCTTCCATATCTGGTTAAAATAATTTTGGAATTTGGGATGAGTGCGAGCTTCTTTGGAAGAAAGTTGATGTTTTGATTCAAAATCAATTTTTATAATCGTGCGTATGTGGCCTGGACGTTTTCCGAGGACAATAATGCGGTCGGCGATACTGATTGCTTCTGACAGATCATGAGTGACTAAAAGGGTGGTGACGGCACTTTGGCGGATGATTTTTGCAATATCATCTGAAACATCAAGTCGGGTTTGATAATCTAAGGCACTGAAAGGCTCGTCAAGAAGAAGAAAGTCAGGTTTTAAAGCGAGCGTACGAATCAGGGCGGCGCGTTGCCGCATTCCGCCGGAAAGTTCACGAGGGTAGGAAGATGCAAAATCGGCAATGTCATATTGATACATTAATTTCTGTACATATTCTAAGTTTTTTTCAGTAAGACGGTGTTGTATTTCAAGACCTAAAATGATATTTTTATATATAGTTCTATATTCTAATAAATGGTCTTTTTGCAGCATATAGCCGATGGAAGGCATCTGATTCGAAGAAGGATAAAGAAGACTGCCTTTTTGTATGGGAATCAGACCGGCGATCAGCTCTAAGAGGGTAGATTTTCCACAGCCGGAAGGACCGATGATCGCTGCAAATTCACCAGTGAAAAGGTCAAAGTGAATATCTTTTAAAGCAGGTGTTTCGCCATTTTTTGTGTGATACGTATGCGAAAGTCCGCGAACAGATAAAAAGGTATTTGATTGTGGCAAAGTAGCTCAGTCCTTTTCTTTGAGGTATAATTTAACATATGCACAGGAGGTATCGAAGTGATATATTTTACAATTGCAGCATCAATAATTGCGGCAGATGCAATATTGAAGGAGTATTTTAAAAGCACTTTTCGGGGAAAGCATCGAAAAGCAAACAAGAAGGATACAAATAGATGTGTAAACAAAGAGGATGGTTTACTGCAAAAGAAAAGCGGCAGGATAAAACAATGGAAGAGAATGTTACGTCCGGAAATAGAGATTCTGGAAAACAGGGGAGCCGCCAGCGGTATTCTGTCTTCACATCCTAAAGTAATCAAAGGAATATCTGCAGGAATGTTATGTTTTTGTGTTCTGGCTTTAGGAAGAGAAAGACAACGGGGGAAGGTCACGGCTGCGGGAATTGGTTATGCATTGCTTTTAGGTGGCGGACTCAGTAATTTTATTGATAGAGTAAGGAAAGGCTCTGTGACAGATTATATTCGTTTCCCGAAAGTTCCGGTAAAAAAGATTAGCGAATTAGTATTTAATCTCAGCGATTTTGGGATTTTTGCTGGAGTATTTTGTTTGTTGTTCCGAAAAAAGTAGGAAATAACGACAGATAATAATGATAGAAAGTAAAAAGTGTCCGACAATAATAAACAGTTTCAGAAAATAAAAAAATAAAAAGAAAAATAAAAATGTGGCGATAAATTGTGCATAATAAACAAATAAAAATACATAAATTTACAATAAATAAAATTTCACAAAATGATGGTGTATAACCAGAGATAGTTATCCACGAAGAAAAAAACTGAAAAATGTAGAAAAACAGACTTATCCACCGAGTTATCCACAATATCCACAGTGGAAAAACAAAAGAAAAAATTGGAAAATACAAGTCAATATAAAACATCTGTTTTGTGTGATTTTTTTAAATAATACATTGCCAGAATACAGAATTGTTGGTATAATAATTGTAATATAAGAAAAAGGAGTGTGATCGTATGCGTTACATTATTTACGGCAAGAATCTGGAGGTTTCCGAGGGATTAAAGCAGGCTGTACACGATAAGTTCAGCAAGCTGGAGAAGTTTTTCACTCCAGAGACAGAAGTTCAGGTCACATTAAGCGTGCAGAAGGATAACCAGACAGTAGAGGCTACAATTCCTATGAAGGGAACAATTTTAAGAGTAGAGCCTACAAGCACAGACATGTATGTTTCTATTGATATGGCAGTAGATTTACTGGAACGTATGATTCGCAAGTATAAAACAAAGATTTCCAAGTACGGTAAAGGCGAGTTGAAGTTTAATGACGAGTTCATGGAAGAAGATGTGGACAACCATGAGACAGTAACTATCACAAAGAGTAAAAAGTTTGCGATCAAGCCGATGGATGTTGAGGAAGCCTGTGTACAGATGGAGCTGTTAGGACATAGTTTCTTTGTATTCCGTAATGCAGAGACTTTCGAAGTGAATGTAGTTTATAAGAGAAAAGACAAAACATATGGTCTGATTGAACCAGAATTCTAAACATACATCAATTTATTAGAAACAAAGGAAGAAGGCAGATAGTTATCTGCCTTCCCTTTTTCTGTATATTAAGGGGATTAAAGCTTGAAAAGAGCTTCTATCAATGTTACAATATAATCCGTATGTTTAGAATTAGTAGAAGATTACTGTCTTTAGAAGATGCAACCTCATCTTCTGTAAGGAGGGGCATATACAATCAGCTACATGATCTACGATGGAAATAGGAGGTAAAGATGAGTTTAGTTGATAAACTTTTTGGCAATAAAAGTGAAAAAGAAATCAAGAGAATTGAAAAATATGTAGATGCGATCGAAGCTCTTGATGAGAAGATGCAGGCATTAAGTGATGAAGAACTTCGTGCAAAGACACAGGAATTTAAAGACCGCCTGGCAGCAGGGGAAACACTTGATGATATTTTAGTTGAAGCATTTGCTGTTGTAAGAGAAGCGGCAGATCGTACGATTCATCTGAAGCATTATCGTGTACAGCTTATGGGCGGAATCATTTTACATCAGGGACGTATCGCAGAGATGAAGACTGGTGAAGGTAAGACATTAGTTTCTACACTCCCTGCGTATTTGAATGCTCTTGAGGGTAAAGGTGTGCATATCGTTACGGTTAATGATTATCTGGCTAAGCGTGATGCGAACTGGATGGGAAAGGTTCATCAGTTCTTAGGCTTAAGTGTCGGTGTTATTTTAAACAGCTATGATAACGCAGAGCGTCAGGCAGCATATAACTGTGATATTACTTATATTACGAATAATGAATTAGGTTTCGATTACCTTCGTGACAACATGGTTATTTATAAGAAGGATCTTGTACAAAGAGAATTGAATTATGCCATTGTCGATGAGGTCGATTCCGTATTGATCGATGAGGCAAGAACTCCTCTTATTATTTCAGGACAAAGCGGTAAGTCCACAGATCTTTATAAGGCATGTGATGTACTTGCCAGACAGATGCAGCGTGGTACTTCTGACGGTGAACTTTCCAAGATTGATGCCATTATGGGTATTGATATCGAAGAAGATGGAGATTTCCTTGTTAATGAGAAGGATAAGCAGGTTATGCTTACAACCGAAGGTGTTAAGAAGGTAGAACAGTTCTTCCATATTAAGAACCTTGCAGATGCCGAGAACCTTGAGATTCAGCATAATATTATTCTTGCTCTTCGTGCACATAACCTTATGTTCCGTGACAGAGATTATGTAGTAAAAGATAACGAAGTTCTTATCGTTGATGAGTTTACCGGACGTATTATGCCAGGTCGTCGTTATTCTGATGGTCTTCATCAGGCGATTGAGGCGAAGGAGCATGTAAAGGTCAATAGAGAGTCTAAGACTCTTGCAACGATCACATTCCAGAACTTCTTTAATAAGTATACAAAGAAAGCCGGTATGACCGGTACTGCTATGACAGAAGACAAAGAGTTCATGGATATTTACGGAATGGATGTAGTAGAGATTCCTACAAATAAGCCGATGATCCGTATTGACCATGAAGATGCCATTTATATGACAAAGAAAGAAAAGTTAAATGCAGTTATTAACGATATCGTAGAATCTCATAAGAAGGGACAGCCGGTCTTAGTTGGTACGATCAATATTGATACATCAGAAGAAGTAAGCGAGTTATTAAGTAAAAGAGGAATTAAGCATAACGTACTGAATGCGAAGTTCCATGAATTAGAGGCAGAGATTATTTCACATGCAGGTGAAAAGGGAGCCGTAACAATTGCGACAAACATGGCTGGCCGTGGTACCGATATCAAGCTTGAAGATGGTGTTGCAGAACTTGGCGGTTTAAAGATTATTGGTACAGAAAGACATGAGAGTAGACGTATTGATAACCAGTTACGTGGTCGTGCCGGTCGTCAGGGTGATCCAGGTGAATCTAAGTTCTACTTATCCCTTGAAGATGACCTGATGCGTCTGTTTGGTTCCGAGAGAATGATGGGTGTCTATAAGGCATTAAAGATTCCGGAAGGTGAAGAGATTCAGCATAAGACAATTACAAAGCAGATTGAAAAAGCACAGAAGAAGATCGAGAATAACAACTTTGGTATTCGTCGTAACCTGCTCGATTATGACCAGGTAAACAATGATCAAAGAGAGGTTATCTATGCAGAAAGACGTCGTGTATTAAACGGTGAGAGTATGCGTGATGTTGTCTATAAGATGATCAAAGATGTTGTTGCTGACGATGTAAATATGATCGCCGGAGAACAGCCATTAAAAGAGCTGAATCTTGTAGAACTGAATGAATCATTAAGAAGAAAGATTCCATTAGAGCCGATCACTCTTACAGACGAAGAAAAAGAGAAAAACGATAAAGAAGCATTCATTTCCCGTCTTCAGGATGAGGCGATGAAGGTTTACCATAAGAAAGAAAAAGACTTCAACGAATTTGCCAAGGTTAATGTACCGGAAGAAGGTGTAGAACTTGGTGAAGAAGATGCAGCAATCTTTAATGACGGTATTCGTGAAGTAGAACGAGTTATCCTCCTTAAAGTTATTGACAGTAAGTGGATGAATCACATTGATGATATGGATCAGCTTCGTGAAAGTATTGGACTTCAGTCCTATGCACAGAAGGATCCGGTTGTTCAGTATAAGTTCCTCGGATATGAGATGTTTGAGGAGATGACAAAGAATATTCGTCATGATACAGTCGGTGCTTTAATGCATGTTCAGATTGAGCAGAAGGTTGAGAGAAAGCAGGTTGCAAGAGCAACAGGTACAAACAAGGATGAGCTTGTTGAAAGAGGACCTTACCGCAGAAAAGAAGCGAAGGTTGGACGTAATGCACCTTGTCCTTGCGGAAGCGGAAAGAAATACAAAAACTGCTGTGGCAGATTTGCAAATTAAGGCAGGAAGAGTTTCGCACAGTGAATATTTTGCAGCAGATGTCAGGAAACGCACCTGTGAATAAATAGGCACTGTGCCTTTTATTATCATAATAGAAAGGGTTTTGTAATTGGTTGAATTAGAACAATATAAATTTACGGTAAATCAATATAAAGAACCGATGAAGGAACTTGGTCTTTCCTTGTCACTTTCTCACAAGCACGAACAGATTAAAGAATTAGAAAGTGAAATGCGTGAGGAAGGCTTTTGGAATGATCCGGATAAAGCACAGGAAGTAACAAAGAGGCTGAAAAATCTCAAAGATACCGTATCGGCATATCATGCATTGGAAATGACACTTGATGATGTTTCTACAATGATCGAACTTGGGAATGAAGAGAATGATGCCAGTGTGATTCCGGATATTGAAGAATTGCTCGGTGAGTTTGAAATAGAATTTGATAATCTGAAGATTCAGACATTATTATCCGGTGAATACGATAAAAATAATGCAATTGTAACACTTCATGCCGGTGCGGGAGGAACAGAGTCCTGTGACTGGGCAGGTATGCTTTATCGTATGTACAGCAAATGGGCCGATAGTCATGGATTTAAGACAGAAGTGCTAGATTATCTTGATGGAGATGAGGCAGGAATTAAGTCCATTACATTTGAAGTTAATGGAGAGAATGCTTATGGGTATCTTAAGTCAGAAAAAGGGGTACACCGTCTGGTAAGAATTTCTCCGTTTAATGCGGCAGGAAAGAGGCAGACTTCCTTTGCATCCTGTGATGTCATGCCGGATATTGAAGAGGATTTATCTGTAGAAATTGCAGACGAAGATATCCGTATTGATACCTATCGTTCCAGTGGAGCAGGTGGACAGCATATCAATAAAACAGATTCCGCCATCCGTATCACACATATTCCAACAGGTGTTGTCGTACAGTGTCAAAATGAGCGTTCCCAGCACAAGAATAAGGATAAAGCAATGCAGATGTTAAAGGCAAAGCTGTATCTGATTAAAGAACAGGAAAACAGGGAAAAATTATCAGATATCCGTGGAGAAATATCAGATAACGGCTGGGGAAATCAGATTCGTTCTTATGTCATGCAGCCATATACAATGGTCAAAGACCACAGAACCGGGGAAGAGACCGGTAATGTACAGAGTGTGATGGATGGTAATCTGGATGCGTTTATGAATGCATATCTTCGATGGATTACAGCACCACAGAAGAAGTAGAGCTTACAGAAGCTTGAGTAAAAATGAATGTGCAAAATGAAAACTACAACATAAGGAGCAGACAGACTGATGGATATTATAAAGAAACTGGCACAGGAGCTTGCGGTTAAAGAAGAACAGGCAAAAGCAGCGGTACAGCTTATTGATGAAGGGAATACGATCCCTTTTATTGCCAGATACCGTAAGGAGATGACAGGAGCACTCAATGATGAGACTCTTCGTAATTTACATGAACGTCTTCTTTATCTTCGTAATTTAGAAGATAAGAAAAAGCAGGTTATTAATGCGATCACAGAACAGGGCAAGCTGACCGATGACTTAAAGAAAAAGATTTTGTCAGCGGAGACCCTCGTAGCAGTGGATGATTTATATCGTCCATATCGCCCGAAGAAGCAGACAAGAGCGACAAAGGCAAAGGAAAAAGGCTTAGAACCTCTTGCGAATATTCTTCTTTTACAGAAAACATCTAGAAGTATGGAAGAAGAAGCACAGAGCTTTGTCAATGAAGCAAAAGGTGTCGCTAATGTAAAAGAGGCGATTGCCGGAGCAAAAGATATTATTGCTGAAATGATCGCAGATAAAGCAGATTACAGAAAAAGTATCCGTAATTGTACGATGAAACAGGGCAGGCTTGTTGTAAAGGCAAAAGATGAGAAGGCAGAGTCTGTATATGAGATGTACTATGACTTTAGTGAACCACTTTCTAAAATTACAGGTTACCGTGTGCTTGCGATTAACCGTGGCGAAAAGGAAAAGTTTCTTACTGTTAAAGTAGAAGCACCGGATGCACAGATTGTTAATGCATTAAATAAAACAATGGTACAGGATAATCCAAATACAAAGGCTTTGCTGGAAGAAGCAGTGCTTGATGCATATAATCGTCTGATCGCACCATCAATCGAAAGAGATATTCGAAGTGAGATGACGGAAAAGGCACAGGAAGGTGCAATAACTGTTTTCGGAAAGAATTTAAAACAGCTTCTCATGCAGCCGCCGATGGAAGGAAGAACCGTTCTTGGATGGGATCCGGCTTTCCGTACAGGCTGTAAGCTTGCAGTCGTAGATCCTACCGGTAAAGTATTAGATACGGTTGTTGTTTATCCGACAGCACCGCAGTGTAAAATAGAACAGGCAAAGAAAACTGTACATGAGATGATCAAGAAGTATCATGTTTCAGTTATCAGTGTGGGGAATGGTACTGCCTGCCGTGAATCGGAGCAGGTAATCACAGAACTTATTAAAGAGATTCCGGAAAAAGTAGCTTATGTTATCGTCAATGAAGCAGGGGCCTCCGTATATTCCGCAAGCAAGCTTGCAACAGAAGAGTTTCCGGAATTTGATGTCGGACAAAGAAGTGCAGCGTCTATTGCCAGAAGATTACAAGATCCGCTTGCAGAGCTTGTAAAGATTGAACCAAAGGCAATCGGTGTTGGTCAGTATCAGCATGATATGAATCAGAAAAGGTTAGAAGAAGCATTAAATGGTGTTGTTGAAGATTGTGTAAATAAAGTAGGTGTTGATCTAAATACCGCTTCTGTACCATTACTTTCTTATGTTTCCGGAATCAGTAAAGCAGTAGCAAAGAATATCGTTGCTTTCCGTGAAGAAAACGGAAGATTCCACACTAGAAAGGAACTTTTAAAGGTGCCAAAACTTGGACCGAAAGCATTTTTACAGTGTGCCGGATTTTTACGAATTCCAGGGGGTGAGGAACCGCTTGATAATACAAGTGTACATCCGGAATCTTATGAGGCAGCGGCAAAGTTGTTGAAGGATTTAGGGTATACATCAGAAAGTATCCGTAATGGCGGCCTTAGTGCTATCTCATCCCAGATTAAAAATGAGAAAGCAACGGCAGAAGGTCTTGGTATTGGAGAAATGACTCTTCATGATATTGTAGAGGAATTAGAAAAGCCGGGAAGAGATCCAAGAAGTGAGATGCCAAAGCCGGTATTAAGGACAGATGTTCTTGAAATGAAAGATTTAAAAGAAGGCATGGTATTAAAAGGAACGGTGCGTAATGTTATCGACTTTGGAGCCTTTGTAGATATTGGAGTGCATCAGGACGGCCTGGTACACATTTCTCAGATGACAGAACGTTACATCAAGCATCCGCTTGAAGTAGTCAGTGTAGGAGATATTGTAGATGTACAGGTTATGAGTGTGGATTTAAACAAAAAGAGAATCCAGCTTACAATGAAGATAGACCACAGCAAGTAAGACTGTGGTCATAACAGGAGGAGTAAAGCGTGAAAAGTTTTGAAGAAATAAGCAGGATGAATCTTGCGGATCTTGACAGACCGGATACGATTTCGGAAGAAACAGAATCACTGCACAAGGAAGCTGACGGCGTTGATGGAGAGACTGGAGACACAAAGAACGCAGAAGAAGCTGCTGATAGTTTAAAAGAAAGTGTATCAGAGGGCGAGCCGGCAGGAGAGGAATTGGCTAAGAAAGAAATGATGGAGCCACAGGGACAGCATTTTTTTGTCAATGCAAAAATTAGCCAGCAGGAACTAAATGCTTTTCTTTTTGGACATACGTATCGTCAGCCGTTAATGATCCTTGTTACGGTATTAGCTATCGCATGGCCGTTAGCCGTTTTAATAAAGAAACAGGGAAATATTGCAATGCCACTGATCTGTTCGTTATTTATCCTGATCTGGATTCCGTTTACAACATATCTTCGTGCAAAGAATGCGAAAAAACTGAATCCGATCTATAATGAAGAGTTCCACTATATGTTTGATGAATGGGGATTGCATCTTGAATTAGGAGATGATGCGATTGATGTAGAATGGAAGAAAGTAACGAAGTTAATTTTCTATAAGTCAGTTGCAGTTATTTATACCGGAAAGAACAATGCGTTTTTAATTCCAAGTGCGGCAATGGGAACGCAGAGAGAAGAAATCATGAGATTCATAGGTGAAATGAAAAAGAGGTAAAGATGAGAATAGAAAGTAACAGTGCAGAAGAAACATTTGCACTGGGAAAGCAATGCGGACAAAAGGCAGCAGCAGGACAAGTATACTGCCTTTATGGAGATTTAGGAGTCGGAAAAACTGTATTTACACAGGGATTTGCGGCAGGACTTGGAATAAGCGGTCCTGTCAGCAGTCCGACTTTTACTATTTTACAGGTATATGATGAGGGAAGAATTCCTTTTTATCATTTTGATGTATATCGCATTAGTGACCCGGAAGAAATGTATGAAATCGGTTTTGAAGAATATATCGAAGGAGATGGAGTCTGTTTTATTGAGTGGGCCAATTTGATAGAAGAACTGCTTCCGACACAATATACAGAAATTCACATCGATAAGGACTTATCGAAGGGATTTGATTATCGTCTCATAACCTTTAAGGAGGTGCAAAGATAAATGAAGCTTCTTGCATTAGACAGCTCTGGACTGGTAGCCTCTGTTGCTATTTTAGATGGAGAGACGCTTGTTGCAGAGTATACGTTAAATTACAAAAAGACACATTCGCAGACACTTTTACCGATGCTCGATGAGATTGTGAAAATGACACAGACAGAACTTTCAGAAGTCGATGCAATTGCAGTTGCAGCGGGACCGGGTTCTTTTACAGGACTTCGTATTGGTTCTGCTACAGCAAAGGGACTGGGTCTTGCATTAAATAAACCAATTATTTCTGTCCCGACACTGGAAGGACTTGCCTGTAATTTCTATGGGACGGATGCACTGATCTGTCCAATGATGGATGCCAGAAGAAAACAGGTCTATACAGGAATCTATCATTTGGCAGGCGGTACAGAATTTACAGAGCTTGTTGCCCAGGAGGCAGGCCCGGTAGAAGACATTATTAAAAAGTGTAATGAGTTTGGACAAAAACTTGGAAAACAGGTTGTTTTTCTGGGAGATGGTGTTCCGGTATACAGGGATATTATTGAAGAATTCTGCACGGTAGAACATTTTTATGCACCGGCACATTTAAGTCGTCAGAGAGCAGGAGCGGTTGCCATTCGTGCAGTAACATTATACGAAGAGGGCAAAGCCGAGCCGGCAAGTGACCACGCACCGATTTATTTAAGAAAGTCTCAGGCGGAACGTGAGCTTGAAGCAAAGGGAAAGAAGTTAGAACAATGAGAATTTGTCGAATGGCAGAAACAGACTGTGAACAGACAGAACTTCTGATGAAAGAATGTTTTTCGGTACCCTGGTCGGTTGACGCACTTAAGGAAATGTTTTATACAAAAGGATATTGTTCTTTTCTTGCAAAAGAAGAAGATACAATTATCGGTTATATTGGGATGAAAGTGGTTCTGGATGAAGCGGATATTACCAATGTTGCTGTACTGCCGGCTTACAGAAAGAAAGGAATTGCCGGAAAGCTGCTACAGCAGTTGTTAGATGAGGCGAGACAACAGGGAATCCTAAGTATATATCTTGAAGTGAGGGACTCTAATGTGGCAGCAATTACTTTGTATAAAAATGCCGGATTTAAAGAAGTCGGAAAAAGAAAGAATTATTATGAGCATCCACAGGAAGATGCCAGACTTATGTTATGGCAATCTTAAAAATACCAATAGTTACCAACATTTTTTTGCACATTTTTTTGTATAATTAAGAGGAACTTCAATATGCAAAATGTTGTAGGATAACCATTTCGAAAAAGTTTTAAAAAGACGGAGGCTATGGAGAATACAATGGAGAAAAAAATGTGTGAAATATACTGTAATTCCTGTGGAGAAAGAATAGAGATAACAAACAATAGAAGAAAAGAAGATTATCTTTCCATTAAAAAAGAATGGGGATATTTTTCAAAAAAAGATGGACAGATACATACATTTTTTGTATGTGAGTCCTGTTATGATAAATGGACAGAGCAGTTTCGCCTTCCTGTAAAAGTAGAGGAACAGACGGAGCTGCTATAGAAAAGTGAGGGATGTTATGCTGGAATTGTGTTTGCTTGGCTGTGGCGGGATGATGCCGCTACCTTACCGCAAACTGACATCATTGATGGCGAGATACAATGGAAACAGTATTTTAATAGATTGTGGTGAAGGAACGCAGGTGGCGATTAAGGAAAAAGGCTGGAGCTTTAAGCCGATTGAGGTCATCTGTTTTACACATTATCATGCGGATCATATCAGTGGATTACCAGGTCTTCTCCTGACACTTGGAAATGCACAGAGAACAGAGCCGCTTTTAATGGTAGGACCAAGAGGTCTGGAACGTGTCGTAAATTCCTTAAGAGTAATTGCACCGGATCTGCCTTTTCCAATTGTTTTTCGTGAATTAAAAGAAAAGGAAGAAGTAATTGAGGCTGCTGATTGTCGTATCACAGCCTTTCGAGTAAATCATAACGTAGCCTGCTACGGTTACAGTATTGAGATTGACCGTGCCGGAAAGTTTGATCCGGATAAAGCAAAAGAAAATAATATAGAGATGAAATACTGGAATCGTCTGCAAAAAGGAGAAACTATTGAATTGCCGGATAGAATACTTACCAGTGATCTCGTTCTTGGTCCGGCGAGAAAGGGTATCAAATGTACCTATACGACAGATACCAGACCAACGGCTTCTATTATAGAGCATGCGAAGGCCTCTGATCTATTCATCTGTGAGGGGATGTATGGAGAACCGGATAAGAAGGCAAAGGCAGTAGAATATAAACATATGACATTTTATGAAGCAGCCGAGATTGCAAAGAAGGCTGAGGTAAAGAAAATGTGGCTGACACATTACAGTCCGTCTCTGGTAAGACCGGAAATGTATCTTGAAGAAGTACGAAAGATATTTGCTCATACCAGTGCAGGAAAAGACGGAAAAAGTACGACTCTGTTATTTGAGGAGGAATAGAAACATGGAAGAAAATAAAAAAGATGTGCTGATTCTTGCTATCGAGACTTCCTGTGATGAAACAGCGGCCGCCGTTGTAAAAAATGGGCGGGAAGTTTTATCAAATACAATTTATACACAGATTAAGCTGCACACGGTATTTGGCGGTGTTGTGCCGGAAATCGCATCAAGAAAGCACATCGAGAAAATAAATATTGTAATTGAGACAGCATTAAAAGAGGCAGGAGTCACTTTAGATGAAATAGACGCAATTGCTGTTACTTACGGACCGGGACTTGTAGGAGCATTACTTGTCGGGGTTGCCGAAGCAAAAGCGATTGCCTATGCGGCGAAAAAGCCGCTGGTCGGAGTACACCATATTGAAGGACATATCAGTGCAAATTATATTGAGCATAAAGAGCTGGAGCCGCCGTTTTTATGTATGGTTGCTTCCGGCGGACATTCCCATCTTGTTCTTGTAAAAGATTACGGAGAATATGAAATCATAGGAAGAACGAGGGATGATGCTGCAGGAGAAGCATTTGATAAAGTGGCAAGAGCAATCGGACTTGGATATCCGGGAGGACCAAAGATTGATAAACTTGCAAAAGAGGGCAATAAAAAAGCAATTGCTTTTCCTCGAGCTAAAATATCCGATGCACCGGATGATTTTAGTTTCAGTGGTCTGAAATCGGCAGTGTTAAATTATTTGAATCAGTGTCAGATGAAAGGGGAGGAAGTAAATCGTGCCGATGTGGCAGCCTCCTTCCAGCAGTCAGTTACAGATGTACTTACAGAACATACGATAGGAGCAGCAAAACGTCTTGGAATTAATAAAGTGGCGATTGCGGGAGGTGTGGCATCGAACTCATCCCTTCGTGCACAGATGGAGGAAGCTTGTCGAAAGAATGGCATGGAATTTTACCATCCGTCACCAATATTTTGTACAGATAATGCAGCGATGATTGGTGTTGCGGGATATTATGAATATAAGAAGGGTATCCGGGATGGCTGGGACTTAAATGCAAAGCCAAACTTAAAGATCGGAGAACGTTAGGAATGTGCACCGGAAGTCCTTTTCGCATAATTAAATACAAAAAAGTTCGAGAGGATAAAGGAGAGTACAGGAGGGGAGTACATGAAAGATAAAGTGACAGCAGTTGTCTTAGCAGCGGGAAAAGGAAGCCGCATGCATTCTGATATACAAAAGCAGTATATGATTCTTTTAGAACGACCGGTTATTACCTATGCGTTAGAAGCTTTTGAAGACAGTTCTGTTGACGAAGTTATTCTTGTGGTCGCTCCAGGGGAGGTAGAATACGCACAGAAGAATATTTTAGATAAATATACATATAAAAAAGTAAAAAAGATTGTTACCGGAGGAGCGCAACGGTATCATTCAGTATATGAAGCATTGTGCGTTATTCCGGAAGAAAACTATGTTCTGATTCATGATGGAGCAAGAGCATTTATTACACCGGAATTAATAGAATTTTGTATTGAGCAGGTAAAAAAAGACAAGTCCTGTGTAATGGGAATGCCTGTAAAAGATACAATCAAAATTGTAGATGAAAACCGGTATGCGGTTTCTACGCCGCCACGAAGCAGTATGTGGCAGATTCAGACTCCACAGTGCTTTATTACAAAAGAAATAAAAGAAGCTTATCGAAAAATGATGGAGGCGAAGGATGATTCTGTAACGGATGATGGGATGGTAATGGAGACTTATGGCGTTCGTGGTGTTCGTATGATTAAAGGAAGTTATGAAAATATAAAGATTACCACTCCAGAAGATATGCTGCTTGGTGAGGCAATTTTAAAAAGCAGAAAGCAGAGTCAGTAATTACAGGAGATAGAAAGAGATAGAAAATGAAGAAAGAAAATACACTAAATCAACAGGAAGAAACCGTATTTACGGATGCTCCTACACAAAATATTATTGCTGAAAAAGAGGAACAGGATGATATTATAAAAGAGGATGCTGCAGAAGAACTTGATGAGGATGAATATGAAGTAGAGGACGATGATGAGGAGGAAGAGGACGATGATTCTAAAAAGAAGATAGATTCCTGCTGTGTTTGTCATCGTACAGAGTCTCAGGGAGCAAAGCTTATTCATATGCCAACAGGTCTGAGTATTTGTTCTGATTGTATGCAGAAATCTTTTGATTCTTTTAATTCTGGTTTTGGTGGTGGGAATGGCATTCAGTTCCTTGACCTTTCCAGCATGGATTTTAATAATTTAAAAGATATGAACCTCGGAGAGTTATTATCGGGAACAATATCCAATCAGAAGCCAAAAACAAAGAAAGCAAAAAAGAAAAAGAAGAAAAATAAAAAAGAAGAACCAAAGCTCACATTAAAAAATATACCTGCACCACACCAGATTAAAGCACAGCTTGATGAATATGTAATCGGGCAGGATTATGCAAAAAAAGTAATGTCTGTAGCGGTATATAATCATTATAAACGTGTGATCACGAATACGATGGATGAAATAGAAATTGATAAATCCAATATGTTGATGATTGGACCAACGGGTTCTGGTAAAACACATCTTGTAAAAACACTGGCGAGATTGTTAAATGTACCACTGGCAATCTGTGATGCAACCTCTCTTACTGAGGCAGGATATATCGGGGATGATGTGGAAAGTGTTCTTTCCAAGCTGCTTGCCAATGCAGATAATGATGTGGAAAGAGCAGAGACTGGTATTATTTTCATTGATGAGATTGATAAAATCGCAAAGAAAAAGAATACAACAAGCCGTGATGTAAGTGGAGAATCTGTACAGCAGGGATTACTAAAGCTTTTAGAGGGCAGCGAGGTAGAAGTGCCTGTGGGAGCAAGTTCCAAAAATGCAATGGTTCCAACTGCGGTTATGAATACAAGGAATATTCTTTTTATTTGTGGAGGTGCATTCCCAGGTCTTGAGGATATTATTAAAGAACGAATGACACAACATTCTTCTATCGGATTTCATGCAGAATTAAAAGATAAATATGATCACGAAAAGAATCTGCTACAGAATGTAACAGTAGAGGACATTCGTAAATTTGGAATGATACCGGAATTTATTGGAAGATTACCGATAATCTTTACATTAAATGCCTTGACAAAGGAAATGCTGGTTGATATTCTGAAAGAACCTAAGAATGCAATATTAAAACAGTATCAGAAACTTCTGGCGTTAGATGAAGTGGATTTACGGTTTGAAGATGGTGCACTTACTGCGATTGCAGAAAAGGCATTAGAAAAAGATACCGGAGCAAGAGCACTTCGTGCAATCATTGAGAAGTTCATGTTAGATATTATGTATGAAATTCCGAAGGATGATAATATTGGTCGTGTTACGATCACAGAAGACTATATTCGTAATAATGGAGCTCCGCTTATTGAGATGCGTCCATATCTTCAGCTTGAGCAAAAGAAAAAGGAGATAGCAGCTGCAGAAGATAAATAGAGCAGGATAGATAATTAACGGGATATTTATAATAATGTTGCATAATTAAATGAAAAAAGTTCACAGGATAAGGATAGTATAAGTATCTCATTCTTCCATAAAAGGGGGGGCAATTATGGAAAAGTTAAACCTGAAATTTTTACAGAGTTTGTCAACACAGTATCCAAGCGTAGCGAAAGCCTGTACAGAGATTATCAATTTGCAGGCTATTTTAAATCTTCCGAAAGAAACAGAGCATTTTGTTTCTGATGTGCATGGAGAGTATGAGCAGTTTTTACATATATTAAAAACCGGTTCCGGTGCAATTCGTAATAAGATAGAGGATGTTTTTGGAAATACACTTTGTGCCAGAGACAAAAAGAGTCTTGCGGCATTAATTTATTATCCGGAGCAGAAAGTAGAGAGGATGCGATTAGAATTATCAGAGGAAGATTTTCAGGACTGGTATAAAGTATCCCTGCATCGTCTGATTGCGGTATGTAAGGAAAGTTCAGCAAAGTATACTCGTTCTAAGTTAAGAAAAAGTCTGCCATCAGATTTTTCCTATATTCTTGAAGAGTTGTTAAGTGAAAATAATCGAGTAGTAGAAAAAGAAGCATATTACAATGAGATTTTCGATACGATTATCCGTCTGAATCGTGCCAAAGAGTTTATAGTGGCGATTGCGGGTGTGATTCAAAAGCTCGTTGTCACAAGGCTTCATGTTATTGGAGATATTTTTGACAGAGGACCGGGACCCCATATTATTATGGATCATTTGATGGAACATAGTAATGTAGATTTTCAGTGGGGGAATCATGATGTTGTATGGATGGGGGCTGCCTCCGGTCATAAAGCATGCATAGCTAATGTAATTCGTCTGTCAGCCAGATATAATAATCTTGATGTGTTAGAAGATGGTTATGGAATCAACCTTGTTCCGCTTGCAAGCTTTGCGATGGAAAATTATGCGAATGATCCGTGTCAGTGTTTTCGAGTACATGCACAGGATGAGCATGATTTAAGAGAAGTAGCACTTAATATGAAGATGCATAAGGCGATTGCGGTAATTCAGTTTAAACTGGAAGGTCAGGTTATCAAAAGAAGACCGGAATTTAATATGAATCGCAGACTTCTTCTTGATAAAATTGATTATGAAGAAGGAACCATTACTATTGAGGGGAAGAAATATGAATTATTAGATAAGTCATTTCCTACGATAGATCCGAATAACCCATATGAGCTTTCCGAGGCAGAAGAAGCATTAATGAATCGTCTTTGTATGAATTTTTTAAATTGTGATAAGCTGCAGGAACATATTCGTTTCCTGTTTAATAAAGGAGGCTTATATCTTTGCTATAATTCTAATTTGCTCTATCACGGCTGTGTGCCACTTGATGAACAAGGCAATTTCCGAAAAGTTAAAATTGGTAAGAAACAATATTCCGGAAAAGAACTGTATGATGTTTTAGAGTATTATGCAAGAAAGGGTTACTACGAGCAGGATAACAAAGAGGAACATGAATATGGTAAGGACATTATGTGGTATATATGGTCCAATGAGAATTCTCCGGTATACGGCAAGGAAAAGATGGCAACTTTTGAACGCTATTTTATAGAAGATAAAGAAGTACAGATTGAGCGGAAAGATCATTACTATCGTTTGATAGAGAAAGAAGAAGTAGTAGATAATATTCTTAGAGAATTTGGAGTAGATACGGAAAAGGGACATATTATTAACGGGCATATGCCGGTTCATGTAAAGGAAGGAGAATCTCCGGTCAAATGTAACGGGAAGGTTATGATCATTGATGGCGGATTTTCAAAAGCATACCGTGGAACAACAGGGATAGCCGGCTATACGCTTATTTATAATTCAAGAGGACTTCGTCTTGTTTCACATGAGACTTTTACTTCAACAGAAGATGTTATTGAAAAAGAAATTGATGTACATTCTGATACGGTTATCCGGGAGATTTCTGCACAAAGAGAAAAAGTAGGAGATACGGAAACAGGAAGACAGTTGAAAGAACAGATCAGTGATTTAGAGAAGCTGCTCCATGCCTATCGTACAGGTCAGATTCTTGAAAAGGAATAAGATAATAATGCATATTTCTTTTAGCTGTGTACATATATTTAGTAAGACATTACGGAGGTTTTGCTATGAATATGGACAGGGAGCGTAAGAAAGAAAAGAACAGAACAATTGAATATTTAGAATTAAAATACGAGACAGATGTGCAGTCTGGTCTTAACTTTGCAGAAGTAAGGCACAGACAGCATATCTGTGGAGCGTATGATGTCGCAAAAGAGGAAAAACGGATTTGGCGTATGTGTTTAAAAAAAGAATGCCAGAATCCGTTTTTCTTTTTCACCGTCTATTTATGTGGGATAAGTAGAATATTTTATTTTCCAAAGAAAATACAGATATTATTATTTTTTACTTTATTTTTTGTGAGCGTTGTAAATATAAGGACAGCATTTCGAAGGAAAAAGATCCTTTTAAAAAAAGAAGAAGCAAAAGCCAAAAAAGTGATCGTGTTAAGGGGAGGAACTTTTCAGAGAATACCGTGGAGATATTTACTAAGAGGAGACATTGTTCGTCTAAAAAGAGGGGAGCAAGTAAGAAGAGAGGTTATCAGTTTAAAAGAGCCATATAATGAATATCAGGCAGGACAGATTTTTGAGGAAAATACAGGAAGGGCAATCGTGGTAAAGACAACAAGACCTTCAAAAGAAGACTCCCGATTGGAAAATCAAACAGGAGCTGATACAGTACATGAACTTTTGGTTTCGCAGGAGAATAGTTTGGAAGCTTGTTTCTTCAAAGGTGATTTTGAAAATTGTCAAATAGAAAATACCGAGAAAAATATATATAACAAATTTTCATTAGCATTGAAAAAAGTAGAAGAACAGCTAATAGAAAGCCTGTGTATATTTGTGGGGGTGTCATTTGTAATAGCAATATTTATGCCACAGGTGGGAAATATGAGACAGATTTTGTGGCTAGGAACTATCTTTTTTGTAATATATATTGTTGGAAGAGAAGTAGCACAGGAAGTTTTTCGAAGAGTGTTTATACAAAAAATAAAGAGAAGAAAGAGCTATGAATAACACTTAAGTATTATTGAATTTTATCCTTCGTTTATGCTAATATAATTAACAGGTATAATGATACGAAGCATTAGAGGTGTTTGTGTCATTGTGATTTATTTACTGATAATTATATTTTAGGAAAGGAAAAGCTATTTAAGTAAAGACTTTGATAGCAGGATAGAATGATGGAACTGTTAAAAACAGGAGCGTATCTTGTAAATGGAACAGAGATTATAGAAGATACTCCGGAGGCAGCAGCGAAGCTTCAGGCAGTAATCGGTTCGAATGTACCTTCTAAAGAGGAAGCAGCAAAGGGAACGATTGCGTATGGTATTTTAGAAGCTCATAATACTTCAGATAATATGGATAAGTTAAAGATTCGTTTTGATAAGTTAACGTCTCATGATATTACTTATGTCGGAATTATTCAGACAGCACGAGCTTCCGGTTTAGAGAAGTTCCCGATGCCATATGTCCTTACGAATTGTCATAACAGCTTATGTGCGGTAGGCGGAACGATCAATGAGGATGATCATATGTTTGGACTTACCTGTGCGAAAAAGTATGGTGGAATTTATGTACCTCCTCATCAGGCAGTTATCCATCAGTTTGCAAGAGAGATGCTGGCCTGTGGCGGAGCGATGATTCTTGGTTCTGATTCCCATACCCGCTATGGAGCACTTGGAACAATGGCAATGGGTGAAGGTGGACCAGAGCTTGTAAAGCAGCTTTTAAATCAGACATATGACATCAATATGCCTGGAGTTATCGGAATTTATATGACAGGAGAACCAATAAAGGGTGTTGGACCTCAGGATGTGGCACTTGCGATTATTGGAGCTGTATTCCAGAATGGATATGTGAATAATAAAGTTATGGAATTTGTTGGACCTGGTGTGGAGAAGTTAAGTGCAGACTTCCGTATCGGAGTTGACGTAATGACAACAGAGACAACCTGTCTTTCTTCTATCTGGAAGACAGATGATGTGATTAAAGATTTCTATGATATTCATGGAAGAGTCGGCGATTATAAAGAACTGAATCCTGCACCGGTTGCTTATTATGACGGAATGGTTAAGATTGACTTAAGCAAGATTCGTCCGATGATTGCAATGCCATTCCACCCAAGTAACACATATACAATCGAAGACATGAATAAGAATCTGATGGATGTTCTTCATGATTGTGAAAAGAAAGCACTTGTAAGCTTAGATGGACAGGTAGATTTCAAGCTTACGGATAAAGTACATAACGGAAAGCTTTATGTAGAACAGGGAATCATCGCCGGTTGTGCAGGTGGAGGATTTGAAAACTTATGTGCAGCAGCCGATATTATTAAAGGTAAATCTATCGGGGCAGATGAGTTTACGTTAAGTGTTTATCCGGCAAGTACCCCTATTTATATGGAGCTGGTAAAGAATGGGGCAGCAGCGACACTTATGGAAAGTGGTGCCATCGTAAAAACTGCTTTCTGCGGTCCATGTTTTGGTGCCGGAGATACTCCATCAAACAACAGTTTAAGTATTCGTCATTCTACAAGAAACTTCCCAAACAGAGAAGGGTCTAAGTTGCAGAACGGACAGATTGCTTCTGTAGCTTTAATGGATGCTCGTTCTATTGCAGCAACAGCAGCTAATAAGGGTTATCTTACACCTGCAACAGATCTTGATGTAGAATATAGTGGAAGAAAGTATCATTTTGACAGCAGCATTTATGCAAACCGTGTCTTTGACAGTAAGGGGGTTGCAGATTCATCTGTAGAGATTAAGTTTGGACCAAATATTAAAGACTGGCCAAAGATGAGTGCACTTCCGGAGAATATGATCCTTAAAGTTGTTTCTGAGATTCATGATCCGGTAACAACAACAGATGAATTAATTCCATCCGGAGAAACTTCTTCTTACCGTTCTAACCCACTTGGACTTGCAGAGTTTACTCTTTCAAGAAAAGATCCTGCATATGTAGGACGTGCAAAGGAAGTAAGAGCAGCACAGGAAGCAGTAGAAGCAGATAAGAATCCGGTAGAAGCACTGACGGAATTAGCACCGGTGATGGATGCAATTCATAGTAAGTATGCAGATGTTACAAATGCAAATGTTGGAATCGGAAGTACGATTTTTGCGGTAAAACCAGGAGATGGTTCTGCCAGAGAACAGGCAGCATCCTGCCAGAAGGTGTTAGGAGGATGGGCTAACATTGCAAACGAGTATGCAACAAAGCGTTATCGTTCCAACCTTATCAACTGGGGTATGCTTCCATTCCTTATTGAAAAAGGTGACTTGCCATTTACAAATGGGGACTATATCTTCCTGCCGGATGTAAGGACAGCAGTAAAAGCAAAAGCATCTGAATTTGAAGCTTATGTTGTTAAAGAAGGAGGCCTTACTCCATTTACATTAAAAATGGGAGAATTAACAGACGATGAAAGAGAGATTATTCTCAAAGGATGTCTGATTAACTACAACAGACAGTAAGATTTTATTTTATTGTGTGGGTTTAAAGAGACGAAAAAAAGAAAAATGATATATCCATCTGATTTATCATCGCAATATGGGGAATGCTTAGCTGCATTCCCCATTGCTACCCAATCTGTATCTGGAATATATCATTTTTTCTTTTTGGGGTTTAAATTAAAATATAATAAGGATGCAAGAATGTCCCGGCATTCTTGAATTTTGTATGTTTTTCAAATAGAAATGTATACATATACATACTATTGACAAAAGGAAAGTAATTGGTATATCATAAAAAAGATTATTAACTTTTGAATGTAAATTTTCTAAAAGTTATAACCAAAGATAATTGATAATAATGAAAATGAATGAGAGAAGAAGGAGTGAAGTATATGAAGGTTTCGGGAAATGACCTGTTTGTAACCGCAATGAAAAAGGAAGGCGTGGATACAATTTTTGCATATCCAGGTGGCATGGTCGTCAATCTTCTAGATGCACTCCATGATTGTCACGGGATAGATCTCGTATTACCAAGACACGAACAGGGATTAATTCATGCAGCCGATGGTTATGCCAGAGCAACCGGTAAGGTCGGAGTTTGTCTGGTAACAAGTGGACCGGGTGCTACGAATTTAGTAACCGGAATTGCTACGGCCAACTACGACAGTATTCCGTTAGTGTGTTTTACAGGACAGGTTCCGGAGCATTTAATCGGTAACGATGCATTTCAGGAAGTAGATATTATTGGAGTAACAAGGAATATTGCCAAGTTTGTTATTATGGTTCGTGACAGGGAGATGCTGGCTCAGAGAATCAAAGAAGCTTTTTATATTGCAAGATCAGGAAAACCAGGACCGGTTCTTGTAGATTTACCAACAGATGTAATGGCAGAGCTTGGGTCGACATCTTATCCGACAGAGGTAAATATCCGTGGTTATAAGCCGAATAAAGGTGTTCATGTGGGACAGCTTAAGAAGGCAATCACACTTTTAGAAGAGGCCCAAAAGCCGATGTTTTTAATTGGTGGAGGTGTGAATCTTGCACATGCACAGCAGGAGATGACAAAGCTTGCTGAAAAGATAGATGCACCGGTAGTTACTACTCTTATGGGAAGAGGTGCTATATCTACAGAACATCCATTATATATCGGTAATATAGGAATGCATGGTTCTTATGCGGCCAATAAGACAGCAGATGAATGTGATTTAATGTTCTCGATCGGATGTCGTTTTAATGATCGAGTAACCGGTGAGATTAAAAAGTTTGCACCAAACGCAAAGATCGTTCACATTGATATAGAATCTGCTGCCATTTCAAGAAATGTTACAGTAGATATTCCAATCGTTGCGGATGCGAAGGCAGCAATTTTAAAAATATTAGAGCATACAGAGCCTATGAAGCATGAAGAATGGCTTTCTGAAGTAGAGAGCTGGGATAAAGAATATCCGCTTCAGATGAAAGTGAAAGACGGTGTAAATCCACAGCGTATTATTGAGACATTGAATGAAGTATATGCAGACAGAGATACCGTATTTACCAGTGATGTAGGACAGCATCAGATGTGGGCTTCTCAGTATCTGAAGCTGGATGATAGACACAGACTGGTACAAAGCGGCGGACTTGGTACGATGGGATTTGGTCTTCCATCTGCAGTAGGAGCACAGATTGGCTGTCCGGAGAAGTCAGTTGTATCTATTAGTGGAGACGGTGGTTTCCAGATGAATATGCAGGAGCTTGCTACAGCGGTATGTCAGGAACTCCCTTTGGTAAATATTGTATTTAATAATAACCGTCTTGGAATGGTTCGTCAGATGCAGGAATTATTCTTTAAAAAGAGATATACGATTACCTGTCTGCGTTATCATAAATCCTGCAAGGGTAAATGTGGTACTCCGGGCTGGGTATGTCCAGAATATGTTCCAGATTTTGTAAAGATGGCAGAAGCTTACGGTTCCAGAGGATATTTTGTCGCAGAGAATGAACAGTTAAAGACTACGATTCTTGAAGCAAGAGAATATGCGGAAAAGAATAAAAAACCAGTTATCGTAGAATGTATGGTTGCTCCTGATGAATTGGTTATGCCGATGATTAAAGGCGGAGCAAGTTTTGAAGATATTATGTTATAGGAGGATACAGAGATGAGAGAGATAAATACAGAAAAGAAAAAAAGATGGGTATCTCTGTATGTGGAGAACAGAATCGGTGTTCTGGCACGTATTTCAGGAATGATGTCTGGAAAGTCCTATAACATTTCAAGTATTACTGTGGGTGTTACGGAGGATCCGACAATATCAAGAATGACAATTGGTCTTTCTTCTGACGATGCTACTTTTGAACAGATTAAGAAGCAGTTAAACCGTTGCGTAGAAGTAATCAAGTTAAATGATATTACAGATGCTCCTACCCATATGAAGGAGATTCTTTTTGTAAAGATACATGAATGTTCTGAATTTGAAAAAGGTGAGATTTTCCGTATATCACAGGTGTTCGGGGCCAAAGCGATTGACTATGGTATTAATAGCGTATTGCTTGAGAGTGTTAATACAGAAGGAAGAAATAACGATCTTATCGCACTTTTAACAAGGAAGTTTGATCATGTAGAAGTGGTACGTGGTGGAATTGTTGCTATTGAATCTATTAGTATGATTGACCGTTAGTAAACAAAAAATCGGAATTTATTTATTAAAAAATCTTATAATCACATTTGTACTATTAGTCTTTTTGCAGAGAGACGAGACGGTTGTGATTATAAGATTTTTTTTTGAATAGATGAATTGGAAAGATAAAATAAATAACGGAATAAAAGTAAAATATTGACAAAAAAGAAAAGAGATGATAAGATGAAATGGAAATATTTCCTAAGTAGAAGGAGGTGTAATTAAGGGGGAATAATGGTAAAAATATAGAATTTTTCAGGAGGGGAGAAAATGCGAATATTCTTTAAGAGAGTTTTGGTTTTTATTTTGATTGCGGTACTTTTTTTGACAAATACAAACTTAGGCAGTGCAGCATCAGCAATAAAAACAGAGAATTTCTACCAGTTGAAAAATGAATGGGAAGATACACAGGAGAAGGAGAGTACCACAGAGCAACCTGATGTAATATCAGATGACAGAACGGATAGCATGGCAGAGACGGATGCAGTGACAACAGAAATTAAGGAGGATGAAGCAACAGAGATTGAGAATACAGGTATAGACGATACAGAAGCGACAGAAAGAACAGAGGGAATCGAAGAGATAGAAGAAACGACAGAAGAGAAATCCAAAGGGGCAATCCAAAGTCAGGAAACAGACAAAGAAGCTCAGGAGAATCAAAGACCAGTCGAAAGAATGTCAATACCAATGGCACGATCCACACATCCGGATACGAATCATTCTGTGACGATGCCAGATATTACAAGTCATTATTTTTTACTTCAAAAAAATAGTAAAAAAGTGGCACAGGCTTCAGGGAAAAACTTAATTACGGTGACAGATCAGAAGGATGCATCAAAATATATTTATGAGAAGTATCCTAATGGAAAGCAGTATAATTTTACTCCGTATTTTAGAGCAGGAAGTTCCGTTACCGTAGGAGGTGGAGCAGGCGGAGGAGTATCTTTATCAACAGTAAAAAAGGGGGACCGGAAGCAGTTTGGAGATATATATGCTGCAGTAAATGGTGGATATATCATATCAAAGGTGTTTAATTTACAAAAATGTACAGAGAATCCGTATGCAATTTATAAAAAGGTTGGAGTTTGGTACGATTACAATAAGAAAAAGTCTTATGCAGTAGATATGAAGCTTACAGTCACAGGATATAAGTTTCCTGATGCAACAACGAGGAAGCAGCTTGCCAATAAAGAATTGAAAGCACCGTATGCAGGTTTTAGAAAAGGTACGATAGGTCTGTATGTTATGGGAACAGATTATGTACAGACTCGCATGGAGTTTTTTTATTCCGGAACACAGACTAAAGTTTCAGGAATCAAGGGAATGGTACAACTGTGTGATATTGATGCACAGCAAGGCATTGATTTTGGAAGCGGATTTGAGAAGGTTCTTATGTTTAAGCAGGAATCTTCAAAGCTACAGTATAATTCAACAGGTCTGATCGCAGCTTCGAAAGGGTATGTTTCAACAAGAATTGCAGATGATTTGAACAGGAATGATGAAACGACAACAGCTATTGGAATTTTTTCGGGAAATACAGTAAATTGTAGATGGACATTGGCAAAGTGTGATCATAAGGATACTGGTGGTAATGCAGCATATAAAGTAAGTGGTGGTTATGGAATACCGGCAGAAAGTTCACAGGCAGATGCCGTTTCTTATTATTGGTCAAACAGTACGGGATTTTTAGGAGTAAGAGCAGATATAGGGATATTGCCTTTACCGGAAGAAATAAGTAAAACAATTTATTCGGGGAAGATTAATGCAAAGAATTCTGCCGGAAATAAAAAGTTTATTCAGTTAGCTGAGAGAAAGGAAACATTTTCTTATGTATTGTCTTCTGTGACAGCAATGACATCGAATATAAGTAAAGCACAATATACGATGTTTCAGTTTACAGATAAGATAGATAAGCTTTTGAATGTGAAAAAGGTTAAGGTGTATGCTGATGAGGCCATAACGGATAATTTGCAGACAACAGATATGAATTATTCAGATGTTACTACACAATTTAATATTGCAACAACAGTGAATTCAGATCATACGACAAATGTAACTGTAAAGGCAAAGAATGCCAGATTATCAAAAGCGGATTTTTACGGAAAGACATATTATGTTCATATAGAGGTTCAGATAAAGACAGATGAAGAACTCTTAGATATAAAGAAATCTATAACAGACTGGTATCAATTAAATGAGGAGATTAAGCAGAAGGTTCCTGAAGCAGCCAATGTAAGAGGAAGTGTTGCGGTGGTGAATCAGGGAAATTTATCAGTGACGAACAATCAGAAAAGTTCTATAAAAAGATTGTCCAATTATGTAGCTTCTCAAATTGCGATGCAGATAAAAGTCAGAAAAACAGATCAATATACAAAGAAACCGATAGCGGGAGTTACTTTTGGATTGTTTGGAGGAGAGGATGCAGATAGTACGAAACAAAAACCTTTATACACAGCCATAACGGATGAAGCAGGTATAGCAACTTTTAAAACTGGAGTGAAGGGAACTTTTTACAATTCAGAATTCGGGGATGGACCATATTGTGTGAAGGAGACAGCAGTACCGGACATTTATAAAAATATTTGGAATCCCTCTGTGAACAGGCAATGGAAATATACATTAAATAGTCTTAAATCCGAGCAATTATTTGATTCATTAAAGACAGTAGAAAAAGCAGCGGAACTTGAAAATACGAATCGTAAGATAAAGGAGAATTGTATTAGCGTATATAAAAAGAGTAAGGATACAGGAAGCTATTTATCAGGAGCTGAATTTGAACTTTTGGAATGGTCGCAGAAATCTCAAAAATATGAAAAGCTATTTATGTTAAAAGAATACAAAGATAGCAAGGGAAAATCGGTGTACCGTAATGAAGAAAGTTTTATAAATACAATGGATAATCTTGGACGATATAAGATTACAGAGAAGAAGGCACCAAAAGGGTGCATTTTAACAGGGGAAGAATGGCTGTTTCAAATTTCTGAAAAAACAGCAGAAGATGGAAGTGATATTATTTTTGAAAGTTTAACTACGGGAGAAAAACAGACAGGTGCCGTAGTATATGAGAATCCTCTTCAAAAAGGAAAGCTTATAATCAGAAAAACAGATGATGCAGGTCAGAAAGTAGAAGGAGCAGTTTTTAGAGTGACGGCTGCAGAAGATATTTATGCACCGTGGGATGTAAATGATAAGGGCATCGCATCAAAGGAAGCCGATCCACTTGTTAAAAAGGGAACTGTGGTTGATGAAATAACAACGGGTAAAGACGGTCAGGGAGAAAGCAGCAGCACAAAAGAATTATATATAGGACAATATACAGTTGAAGAGATAAGAGGAGCTTGGAATCATATTAAAAGTGATAAGGTTTATAAACTGGAATTACAGTATAGTGCAGATAGTGGAGAAAAATATGTCTTAGAGTATATGGATGTAAATAACCGTTTAATGCACCCTGCATTTTCTGTTTCAAAGCTGGCAGACAAAACAAGAAATGAAAAAAATGAAAAGGTAGCTTTTGATGAGAAAAAGGGACGTTATACTGAGAAAAAAATAGCAGGAATTTATCAGGCAGGAAAAGAAATAGATTATACGATAAGGGTAACGAATACGGGAAATGTGCCTCTTCATAACATTAAACTTACAGATGATATGGATTGTGAGGGAGACTATCCCGGACAGACACTTTCTAAATATGTGGATATGAAAACATCAACATTTGAGATTCCGGTTTCCGGAAAGCTTGTGACGAAAAAAGGTAAGAGTATAGCTGTTAAGCTGGCTTCAGAATCAAGATTAGTTGTGATTTTAGAGTATTTAGATATTGAAGACAGTGTAGAAATACATATAAAAACACGATTAAGAGATGACGTTAAAGATGCGTGGAAGCTTAAAAATGTAGTATATGGAGAAGCACAGTATAATGATAATAAGAGTAAGGAGGATGAAGCGGATAGTCCACATTTAGCAGATGTGTTGGTTAAAGATTTAGTAGATGAAAAGGGAAATAGTCTTGTAAAAGACTGGGATTATATTAATGTGCCCGGAACTCCGGAGGAAAAGGTTTTAAAAACAGCAGATAAAACAACGGGACTTACGATAAAAGATGGAGAGATAGCGTCAGGAATAAAAATACCGGGAATATATCAGTCGAAGGAAAAAGTAGTATTTTCTATAGTAGTAAAGAATTCCGGTGAGGCTGCATTAAAGAATATCACAGTTAAGGATGTAATGAGTGATGAATTAAAAGCTGTAGTAGAAAAAGAAAGTGCAGGTTTTGATTTTGAGGGAAAAGAGAAGACAGAAGAAGGCAATTACGTTTTTACCAGTGCAAAAGGTAAGAAGATTACAGTAAAGGAAATGGATAAGGATACCGTAATGTTGTGTACTACAGGTAAGGACGGAGCAGGTATAGATCGATTAACAGCCGGAGATTACGTTACTTTAAGTTATTCGGTGAAGCTTTTAAAAGGAACAGCGAATTTTTATCAACTGTCGAATAAGGTATTTATTTCCGGATGGTATTTTGATGGAAATGGAGATAAGGAAGTACCGGAGGATGAGGACGAAGATGAAATTGAAGTCCCGGGAATTCCAGAAACGAGAGTAGCTAAGCTTGCAGATAAAACAAGAGGCGTTACTTTAAAAGAAGGTCGCTATGATGCTGCTGCAAAAATTTCCGGAGTTTATGAGAATGGTACTACAGTGACATATAAGATAACCGTCACCAATAAAGGAAGTGCGAATTTATATGATTTGTATCTTAGAGATATGCTAAGTGAGGAATTAGAGGAAGCATTGGAGAAAAACAGTGTCTCCTTTATAGAAAAGGCTTATATATCAAGAGATGGTCGAAAGGTACGGACTGTTTTAGAAGAACCACAAATATTATGGATGGATTTTTTAGCAGCGGGAGATGCAGTAGATGTATATTTAAGTGGAAAAGTGCGGATTGATGTAGGTAATCTTTTTGAACTTGAGAATATTGTGGAATTAACGGCAAGATATAAACAGGGGAATGAAGCGGCATTAAAAAAATATGAAGAAATGGAGCAGGAGAAAGCCGAAGATAATTCAGAAAATAAAGAAGAAAGTTCTGGAAGTAACAAGAATGATATGTCAGAGGATGAAAATAAAGAAGAAAGTGACAAAAAAGAAGACAAAGAGCAGGAAGAAACAGGAGAAACCTTATCAGAGCAGAGCAAGAAAGAGATAGAAAAAGCATATGAAGCAATACAGAAACTGGCAATAGATGAAATAAAAAAAGAGAATAAGAAATATACAGAAGTGACGAAGACAGATATGATGACAGATACGGATCATATTAATATACCGGGAATACCAGTTGCAAAAGTAGCGAAACTGGCAGATAAAACACAGGGAGTTACTTTAGTAAAAGGCAGATATGAAGGAACGAAAAAAGAAGGTGTGTATGAATATGCAGATCTTGTAGATTATACGATTACACTGACTAATGCAGGGACAGCAGACCTATATGATATAGTGCTAGAAGACAGTATTGACAAAGAACTTATGTCTGTTTTAAAAAATGATTCTATTAGAATAACAACAGGACAGCTTACAACAAAAATGAAAGATAAAGTACAGATAGAAAGAAACGATAAAACGGATGTAGTAAAGCTACAGCCAGAAAATATGTCAATAAAATTAGATCACTTAAAAGCTGGCGATAATGTGGAAGTTCATTTAATGGCTGAGATACGATCAGGAGTGCAGAAGAACACAGGACTTAACAATAAAGTTCATATTACAGCAAAGTATGAAACAGTAAATGAAGATGGAGCTAAAGAAAAGGTATATCTTGAAGATACACCAGAAATGACAGATAATGATACCATTGGAATTGGTGTTCCGGAAATTATGATAGCTAAAAAGGCAGATAAAACTAAAGATATTAGTTTAGATAGGGGACGATATGGAGGAAGAAGAAAGTACGGAACCTATAAAGAGGGCGAAACCGTTGAATTTTTACTTACGGTTTCTAATTTAGGAAACGGAGTAGCAAAAAATATAGAAGTGAGAGAAGAACCATCTGAAGAATTGAAAAAATATATAGAAATACAGGGATTTACTAATAAAGAAGGAGATGCGGTTCGAACTAAAAAAGGAGATAAAGTATTTGTTAAAGGAATAAACTCGCAGAAGCTATATCTTGATAAACTAAATTCAGAAGATGTAGTAGAATTAACCTATATCGGAAAAGTCAAGAAGGACATTCCATCTATTAAGTTCTTAAAAAATGAAGTATATGTTGGAGGAGAGAATAAAGATGGAAGTAAAATAGTATCTAACAAAAAAATGAAAGATTATGATAAAGTAAATTTAAAAGAACAAAGTAAAAAAGATACAAATAAGCAGAAAAACAGATTAAAGGGAAGTGGAGGAAAGACAGGTGATAGCAGCAATATTGGAGCATATATTTTAATGTCCGTAGTTTCCATATCCGTACTTGGAATAATCATATATTATAAGAAAAAAGCCAGAAATAACGGGTGATTAAAAATAGAGAAGACTATGAGAAGAAAAAATGCTAATCTAAAAAGTGATTAAGTAAAAGAGAGGGCGATAAATTAAATTTGCCCTCTCAAAAACTTGACATAATCCATGAAATTTGATATTATATCCGTTGTGAAAACGAGGCGTGGCTCAGTTTGGTAGAGCGCTGCGTTCGGGACGCAGAGGCCGTGGGTTCGAGTCCCGTCGCCTCGATTCATTATTAGAAGCATCGAAGATTCGCTTAAACAGTGGGTTTTCGGTGCTTTTTTCTTTTTTGTATCAGGTGGTAAAAATTGCATTTTCTCGGATAAAAACCTTGTTGCACTAACGAATGCACTAACAAAAAGTTTCGATTTGTAGTAGTGTAAATTATTCTGTGTAAACCTCTCAGATCGATGATAAAATCATAGGTTTATAGAATACTAAAATTGAAACAGCAAAAGAAAAGAGAAAAGCATAAGGGGCATTAAAGTCACTTGGGCTTTTCTCCAAGCAGAATTTGATTTAATGTAGATGTTCTTTCATTAAAAGATTATGATGGTGATGTTTGTGTATATCAGCTGAATAAAAATGATCATGATTATGTTCATGTGTAATCACATGTGTATGTGTCGAACCATCATGCGTGTGTGTGATTAAATGTGTATGTAGGTGTGAATGATTTTTTACCAAAGTATCTGTCACGACAAAGAGTGTACCGATAATCATAAAGAACAGACCGACAAGATAGGCAACAGAAAGCTGTTCACCATTAATAACAAAAGCGAGAAATGTTCCAATGAAAGGTGCAACGGCATAGTAAGCACTTGTCTTGGCAGCACCCAAATCTCTTTGTGCCCGGATGTATAGAAAGATACTTAATCC
>CAKREJ010000004.1 GCA_934317185.1 uncultured Anaerobutyricum sp.
GAATGTTCCAGAAATCTGCCAACAATACTTCTTACCTGAATATTCTCTGTTTTTCCTTTTACCCCCGGAATCAGACAACAGATTCCACGAATTACCATATCAATCTTTACGCCTGCCTGGGATGCCTCGATGAGCTTATCAATAATCTTTTTATCAGTAAGAGAATTCATTTTCAAGCCGATATATGCTTCCTTTCCTTCTTTCGCATAAGAGATTTCCTCATCGATCATTGATAAAATTCTGTTCTGAAGACATCTTGGTGCAACAAGCAGATGCTCTACATTATCCACTGTCTCTTCCATAGAAAGTGCCTGGAATACTTTCGCTGCCTCCACCCCAATCTCTACATTGGCTGTCATAAGAGACAAATCTGTATACAGTCTTGCTGTCTTTTCATTATAATTTCCGGTTCCGATCTGTGTATAATATTCTACCTGTCCTTCAGACTTTCTTGTAACAAGGCATAACTTTGAATGTACTTTATAACCGTCTAATCCATAAATCACACGACAGCCGGCATCTTCTAATCTTCTGGACCATTCAATATTATTTTCCTCATCAAATCTTGCTTTTAGCTCTACGAGAACAAGTACCTCTTTGCCGTTTTCTGCTGCATCAATCAGATATTCTACAATTTTACTGTGCTTTGCAACACGATATAATGTCATCTTAATAGAAATAACATCTTTATCATTTGCAGCTTCTCTTAAGAAATTAAGAAATGGTTTCATACTTTCATACGGATAAGAAAGTAATTTATCCTTTTCTTTAAGCTGTGGGAAAATAGATTCATCCTCTTTAAACTGTGGGGATCTTTGTGGCATTCTTTTTTCGTAAAACAGCTCCGGAACTCTTCTTAACGTATCCTGAATTTCAAAAACAAAAGATAAGTCAAGTGGTGACTGCACCTGAAATACATGCTCGGAATCTAACTCTAAGTAATCGCATAAAATATCTACAATCTCTCCGTCCATTTCTCTTGTGAGTTCTAAACGAACCGGTGCAAGCTTCTTTCTTCTTTTAATCAGTTCTGTCATAAAATCTCTGTAATCCAGATCTTCATCGTATAACGCATCTGCATCAATGTCTGCATTTCTCGTTACACGAATCAAAGATTTTGCTTTGATATTGTATCGTTTAAATACTTTGGGAATATAATGTAAGATTAATTCTTCTACCAGCATATAGGTTCCTGCTGTTGGCAATTCAACTAATCGCTTAAATCCTGTATTACTACATGGAATAATACCAAGCTTTTCCTTTCCACTCTTTGTCTGTAATACTACCACTGCATAAATTTCATTATTTTTCAAAAAAGGAAATGGCTGTCTCTTTCCTACGATTGTCGGAGAAATAACCGGTGCAATCTCACTCAAAAAATATCTTTCAAGATATTCGCTTTCTTTCTTTGAAATCTTTCGAAAGTCAACCATTCTGACTCCCTGATCCTCAAGCTGTCCCATAATTGTCTCATAAACCGCATCCTTCCTGCGATTTAACTTCGTTACCTGATGAAGCACTGCCTGAATCTGCTCTTTTGCTGTCATTTTCGTTTTATTATCACGAATCTTTCCTCCAAGAAGCATCTGATCAATTAATGATCCTACTCTTACTCGAAAAAACTCATCCAAATTACTCTGATAAATAGAAGCAAATGTCAGCCTTTCACATAGTGGCACCTTTTTATTTTCTGCCTCTTCTAATACTCTCTCATTAAACTTTAACCAGGATAATTCCCTGTTCATATATACCTGCTGACTCATTTACTAATTTCCTCCATAAAATTCTTATGTTCTTTCTTAATCTTTTCACAAAAGCAATTGTAAGAAAGACTCCTTAAGTACATTATATTTAATAACCAGGTTATATTAGCACAGGAAAGTAAAATCTGAGAAAGCAGTTCCGTAAAATGAAAGTAAAATACTACTTTGATAAATGCAATATCGCTTCTAATATTCCTCCGGCAACGCACCTTGCTTTATCAGATATATGATAACAATTCGCCTGTTCTTTTATTCGTGGGTCAACATCTGCAATTTTTAATCCTTTTTTTACCGGATATCCTTCCCGGATCATCCCTCGAAGAACTCCTCCAATCACTGTTTTTACCGGGGTACCTTCTATATCTGCGATCATATCCCCTGCCTGTACTATTTCTCCTATCTGTTTTAAGATATGCAGCTTTCCTGTCGCCGGTGCGTGAATCACTCTTTCTTTCGCATACCCTGCGATCATCCCTGGAACTCCGGTATTTGGTGCAGCCTCTCCTTCATAGATGACTCTTCCAAGATTATGTCCCCGCTGCGTCTCTACAACGGCATCTACATCTTTTCCCGCACAAAATCCCGGACCGACTCCAATGACAACAGGTGCGTCTGTTATCTTTGTTCCAAGATTTTTCTTTGCTAAAATAGCATCAACTACAACAGGTGGACATAGTTCCTGTATGACCTCTCCCTGTTCATCAATCATTACCGGAATCTTCCCTTCTTCATAAATTAAAAAGGCTTCTTCTAATGAGCCTGCACACCTTGCCTTTACACCTTCTACTTCCACTTCTTTATCAAAAATCGCTTCGCAAAAGCTGATCGTACGTCGAATGCAGCTTGGATTAGCAATTTCTAATACTAATACCGGAAATCTGCTCTGATATAATTTATAAATTGTACCTGTAGCAATATCTCCTCCTCCACGAACAATAATTAAATTTTTCTTCCATTCTTCAAATGTATACATTCATTCTTCCTCATTCTTTTAATTTTTTCCTAAACTTTCTATTCTGAATATTCCTGTGATATAATTATCATAATAGGGATCACCCCATATAAACTATACTATTGCAGGGTTTTAAGGTCAAATATTTAATAACGGGCACTCGCATTTCTATTATACGAATTGATTATCAAATAAAACTCCTGCTAAAAATATCACTACATTTTAAGTTTAAGGAGTTTTCATTTTGAACAAATATTTTTTTAATAACAACCTTTCCTCTTTTCTTGGTATCAGTGATAGCCGTATTATTACTTTTGTCGGGGGCGGGGGCAAAACTTCCCTTATGAATACTCTTGGAAAAGAGTTTGCTTCACAGGGAATTCCAACGCTTCTTACTACTACAACTCACATTATGAAACCGGACTTTCTTCCTGATGAAGCTTATATTGAAGAAGAGAATTTTAAACAATTAACAGATACTTTTACTTCTTTAAGAAAGAAAAAAATACCCCTTGCTGCTTTAGGGCTGCCTCATCAAATGATAAATAACCGTTTAAAATGGAGAAGTCCCTCTGTAGATTTTTGCAAAAAAGTCGCTGCATTTTCTTCACAAGATTCTGATCTTCCTTTACGAATTTTATGCGAAGGCGATGGTTCAAAGCGACTTCCTGTTAAAATACCAAAAGAAGGAGAACCTGTCCTTTTCCCTAAAACTGATACGGTTATTGGTGTGATCGGACTTTCCTGTCTTGGCAAACCGATAAAAGAAATACTTTTTCGTCATGCACTACTTAAAGAAATACTACCTACAGACAATATCCTCTCAGAAATATTATTTCATTCAAACTACATTACTACGGATTTTCTATACTGGCTTTGCCTTTCTGAAAAAGGTCTCCGTAAAAATACTATATTACGAAACTTCTGCATTATTTTAAATCAGGCTGATATTTTAGATTCTAAAATGCTTGCATCTGTAATTGCATTAAGAAACAGTATAAGAGAGCAGGGCATCTGCTGCCATATCGTTTCACAAAAATATGGCTATATTATTATTTAATTGTCTTTAATTTGTAAAAAATAAATACTATAAAAACAAAATACTCCCTGTTTGTGACCTCGTGCGAATCTTTTTACAAACATCCAACACGCAATATCTAAAATCACAAACAGGGAGTATTTTAATTCCCATTCATCCTGAAATAATTATATTACAAAAGATCTTTTTCATCTACACCTTCTAATACTGGGGCATCCTCAGGTAAAAATTCTATCACATCTTTATCAAGGCGACCAACTCTTGCCTGAGAGTAAACATAATATCCTTCATCTTCTAATCTTTTTCTTCCTTTCTGGAAAGACTTTTCAATTAAAATTCCAATACCAGCTAAATCTGCTCCGGATTCTTTTATGAGGCGGCTGGCTCCCATTGCTGCTTCTCCATTGGCCAGGAAATCATCAATCAATAAAACTTTATCTGAAGGATTGATGTAATCCTGATATAATGTTAATTCATAGCTCGTTCCTTTTGTAAAGGATGTAACTCTTGTCTGATATACCTTTCCATTTAAAATCTTGGAAGTCTGTTTTTTCAAAATAACCATAGGAACATCAAGGTATTTCGCTGCCATTAAAGCCGGAGCAATTCCTGAACTCTCAATCGTAAATACTTTCGTAATTCCGTAATCTTTAAAATGCTCTGCAAAATCCTTTCCAAGTGACTCCATAAATTCAGAGTCTACCTGATGATTTATAAAACTATCTACTTTTAAGACAGTTTTTCCTAATGCTTTTCCATCTTTTTTAATTCTTTCTTCCAATAATTTCACTTTTTTCACCTCATATTATGTTTTTTTCCAGATTTATTTTATCCTCTTTGTAATCCATATCAGATAACTCTTGCTCCGTAACATAAACTTTATATACCATTTCCGGATGTTTTTTTATAATCTGCTTTCCTCCCTTATCCCCTTCCAATGCCATCAACTCTTCAAATAGCGTTTTCGGAAATATGACAGGGTTGCCTTCTCTCTTCTTTGTTACACACATATGGATTCCTTCCGGATTTCTGTAAAAGCTTTCTAAAAGCTTATTCAGGCTTTGTTTTTGTAATAATGGCTGGTCACAGACCATGAAACAGCAGCCAGCATACTTTTCATAATCTTTTGATTGCTTCAGATATTGTATTCCTAAATGTATGGATTCAGAAATTCCTCGTTCCGGATATGCATTCCAGATAATATGCAATGCAGGAGCTTTCTCCTTTACATATCGTACGATCGGTTCATATCGGGTTGCAATAATTTTCATTTCTGCCTCGCAGGAAGCAACTAAATCTACAGCATAAGTAAAAAGCGGTTTATCTAAAAATAATTCCAACAGTTTATTCGAGCCATATCTTTTACTGTAGCCCGAAGCCATTATTACGACAGCTATCTTTTGTGTATTACACTTCATTATTTTATATTTCTTCTTTTTCTAAAAGTCCCATCATAACCTGCTCTGCTGTAATCGGCAATGTTCTGAAACGAAGTCCTGTTGCATTATACACTGCATCTGCGATTGCCGGTGCCGGTGTATTGATTACAATCTCTCCAATGGACTTTGCCCCATATGGTCCGGTTTGTTCATAGCTGCTCTCAAATTCTACTTTGATGTTACCCATATCAAGTCGTGTAGGAATCTTATAGGACATAAAGTTTCGATTCTTCATCTTTCCTTCGTCTGTATATTGTACATCTTCATAAAGAGTCATTCCCATTCCCTGTACAATACCACCTTCTGTCTGTATCCGTGCCAGGTTTGTGTTGATAACTGTTCCGCAATCAACTGTTGCCACATAATTAATCGGAGTAATCTTTCCTGTTTCTAAGTCCACTTCAATCTCTGCAGCTCCTGCCATAAATGGTGGCGGGGAAACCGGAGAAGTATGAGACTCTGTCACTTCGATTATTCGTCCCTTTCCTGCTTCTAAAGTTGTGATCAGATCAGATAATGCCATGCTATGTTCTGGATTATCATTCTCACTGATCGTCTCTCCATCAAAATCTACTTCTCCCGGATTCAATCCCATAATAGCTGCTGCTTCCTCGCAGATTCTCTTTCTCATGGATTCACAGGCCTTTACGACTGCCCCACCGGTAACATAAGTTGTACTTGAAGCATAAGAACCACTATCGTATGGGGACTGATCAGTATCTACTCCTCGAACGATGATATTATCTATATCACAGCCAAGACCATCTGCTGCCATCTGTGCAAGAATCGTATCACATCCGGTTCCCATATCGGAACATCCGATCATTAGAGTATAAAAACCATCATCATTCAACTTAAGCTGAACAGAGCCTACATCAAGACCACCAATACCTGACCCCTGCATTGCCATAGCCATTCCTACGGAACGAACCGTATGTGGTCCCGTCTTCACATATGGATACTTTTCATCCCATCCAATCATTTCTTTTACTTTTGCAACACACTTATCAAGATTACAGGAGTTTGTTATCTCTCCAAAATAATTCGTTAAGACATCACCTTCCCGTACCATATTCAGTTCACGAATCTTAACCGGATCCATATTTAACTCATGTGCCAGTTCATTCACTGCAGATTCTACCGCAAAAATTCCCTGCGTTGCCCCGTAACCACGATACGCTCCGGCAGACAATACATTTGTGTAAACAACTTCAGTCTTAAAACGGAAAGCTTCCATATTATATAACGATAATGACTTGGTACCTGATAAATCTACTGTTGTCGGACCATGTTCTCCAAATGCACCGGTATTAGAAAGCGTCGCTAAATCGATTCCCCGGATTCTTCCGTTCTTATCTGCTCCTAATCGTACATGTACCTGCATCTCATGTCTTGGTGAACCATGAATAAAACATTCTTCTCTTGTAAATACTATTTTAGCCGGCTTTCCTGTTTTATAAGTTACAAATGCCGGATAAATTTCTACAACTGCTGTCTGCTTTGCACCAAATCCTCCACCGATTCGTGGTTTTACTACTCTAACCTTTGACTTTGGAATATTTAACCCTCTGGCAATGATTCTTCTTGCATGAAATGGAATCTGTGTAGAAGATATTACCTTAATCCTTCCGTAAATATCAATAGAAGTAAAGGCACAAAATACTTCCATCATCGCCTGACTCACTGCCTTTGTATGATAGGTTTTGTCAATAATATACTCACATTCTGAGAGTACTTTATCAATATCGCCGTTGCCTCTGCACTGGGAAGCACAGATATTCCTCTTTACATCGTTACCAATATCGCTTTTTACAACATAATTATCTTCAGGATGTATAATAATTGGATTATCAATCGCTTTTGTAAAATCAAGAATTGGTTCTAATACTTTATATTTTACTTTAATTCTTTTCATTGCCTGATTTACACAGTTCTCATCTTTTCCGGCAATAATCGCAACCGGATCACCATTATATCTAATATGCTGATCAAGAATCAATCTGTCATCCGGACTTGGTTCCGGAAAGGTCTGTCCCGCCTGTGTATATCTATTCTCTGGCACATCTTTATAGGTAAAAACTGCCTCGATTCCGGGAACTTTCAATGCTGCATCTACAGAAATCTCCTCAATCCAGGCATGAGCATGAGGACTTCTAAGTAACTTTACCACCAGACAATCGGATGGTGCAAGGTCATCTGTATAAACCGGACGACCGGAAAGAAGTGCCTGTGCGTCTTTCTTTACGATTCCTTTATTTACAAATCTGGTATTTTCCATCTTTTGTACTATTCCTCCACTCCAAAATATTTTGCAAGGGCACGATATTGTCCCTGATATCCTGTACATCTACATAAATTACCTGCCAGATATTCCTTTACCTGCTGCATTGTCGGGTTAGGAATTTCTCTTTTTAATGCCAGTACATTCATTATCATCCCCGGACTGCAGTATCCGCACTGATCTGCCCCCTCATTCGCAAGATAATCTGAAAATTCGGCAGCTTCCTTCTGTACCCCTTCTAACGTAGTAATCTTATGGCCTGCTGCTCTCATTGCAGGAATACTACAGGAAAGGACTGGCTTCCCATCCATCCACACAGTACAAAGTCCACAGTTTCCTGTATCACAACCTCTTTTCATACTTTTATATCCCTGTTCTCTTAGAAAGTCTAAAAGCATCTGATCTGGGGCTGTCTCTGCCTGAATCTTCTTTTCATTTATAAATAACTCTATCATCATCTGTCTATTCCTCCGTAAGCCGGGAAATACAACGGCTAATCAATACTTTTGACAACTGCTTCCTATACTGCTCACTTCCCCGTATATTGCTTCCATACTGAAGTTTATCGATCACTCTTTTTGCATATGCTTCCACATCTTCTTTTGATAAAGTATCTGCTAACTTCTCATCAATTACTACTTCTGCATGCTTAGGTCTTGCTCCAAGAACCGTCTCAAAATGATCCCCTGTCTTCGCTACCGCACAGGTAATCGTCGGGAAATCTGTCTCTGTCATTCGAAAGCTCTCGTATGCCGTTTTTCTGCCATCTTTTTTCACATAAATATGTGTTAAAATATCATTGTCTGTTGGCATATAAATAAATTCTCTTAAAGGAACTTCTCCTTTTTTATAAAGAATAACCTGTGTATCACAAGCCAGAAATGCAGTTAAAACATCCGAAAATCCCAATTTCGGGAAAATACTTCCTCCAACCGTTGCACAATTTCTAAATTGCACTCCTACGATATGACGAACCGCTTCTCTGAATAAGTCCTGAAATTCTGTATTTAATCCTTCGTGCGTTTCAATATCATGTAACGTTGCCATACATCCGATTCGAAATCCGTTCGCATCTTCTTCTATTTTATCTAATCCAAGTCCGGACAGATCAATTGCATTCAAAATATTTCTGTTCCCCATCTTCAGCCACAGATTTCCACCAATGATAATATTATTTCTTCCTTTTTGGTTCAGTTCCCACGCTTGTTCGAGAGACTCTGCCATAATATAATTTCTTATTGTGTGCACCCTAACTCTCCTTTATATTTAATTGCCTGCCTACAAGAAAAATGTTTTCTTACAGAATTATGCGTTAATTAATTATTATACATGAAAATCTTTATATTTTCCATACCTCAATGAAATCCTATGTAAAAATAACAAAAATCTTCTTCAAGATGCGAGGACTCACATAGGCTTCTATGTAACATCCCACAAAAAACAATATGATTATAAACAAAATTATGATAATCCTGTCTTTAAGTAACGTTTGCGAATTTCCATGCCTTCCCCTTGAAATAGCCAT
This sequence comes from uncultured Anaerobutyricum sp., assembly GCA_934317185.1. Lineage (GTDB taxonomy): Bacteria > Bacillota > Clostridia > Lachnospirales > Lachnospiraceae > Anaerobutyricum. Next base: position 9,000 of record CAKREJ010000004.1, read on the forward strand.
ACAAAAATTTCCGATAACCGTATTCCGAAACAGATATATGTATATAATAACAAAAATCAATCCATAAAAAAAATATTGTGGAAATAAGAAGCAAATCCCGCCAAACAGGCCTGTCCAGCCATATTTCAAAGACATTGCTGAAATTAATATTCCGATAAATATAGAAGTAACATAATCCAGCATACAAAAAACAATGTACGGTGAAAAAAGAAAGAGGCAAACAAAAAATAACAGTAATTGACGAAAGCGTATAAAAACTACATATGAACAAAATATAGATAAATCTATATTTTCAAGCATCTTCATATATTCTGTAAAATCAAGAAAATCAGATACTTTAAATATATGTGCCCTCATTGTTATATTAAAAAAAAGGGTTCCTGTTATTAAACCCAAAACATATAAAATCGCAAGAACTCTTTTGCCTTCAACTGTATAATACATAAGCTCCTCCCCGAAAATATCTTTATTAAAATATATTCATCAGAAAAAATCTTATGATTTCATTTACTCCATTCATCTAATCCGCTGCTCACCATCTGTAGATGTGTGAGTCATCCCGCATCTGATATTAAAAAAAGCAAAACCCATATTATAGGATTTTGCTTTTTTATTTTAATCTGTATCAGTCCTTTTGCTTATAAGACAGTTATCTTACTTCGCATAATCAACTGCTCTCGATTCACGGATAACATTGACTTTTATCTGTCCCGGATAACTCAATTCACTTTCAATCTGTTTTGAAATATCCCTTGCTAATAAAATCATGTCGGAATCACTTACCTGTTCAGGAACTACCATAATTCGAATTTCTCTACCGGCCTGAATGGCAAAAGTCTTATCAACTCCCTTAAAGGAGTTAGCTATATCTTCCAACTGTTTTAACCTTGTCGTATACGTTTCCAATGTTTCACGTCTGGCACCCGGTCTTGCCGCAGAAATTGTATCTGCAGCCTGAACGATACAGGCAATTAAACTTGTAGGTTCAACATCACCATGGTGAGATTCTACCGCATTAATTACAATAGGGGATTCCTTGTACTTCTTACATAAATCCACACCTATTGAAATATGAGAGCCTTCCATCTCCTGATCGACAGCCTTGCCGATATCATGGAGTAAGCCGGCTCTTTTTGCCAAACGTACATCTTCACCTATCTCTCCGGCCAATAAACCGGATAACTGGGCTACTTCGATAGAATGTTTCAATGCATTCTGTCCGTAACTTGTTCGATATTTCATCTTACCAAGCAGACGAACCAATTCCGGACGAATTCCATGGACACCAACTTCTAAAAGTGCTGCCTCTCCTTCTTCCCTCATTGTCTGCTCTACTTCATTCTGTGCCTTTTCCACCATTTCTTCAATTCTTGCCGGATGAATTCTTCCATCAACAATTAACTTTTCAAGAGCGATTCTAGCAACTTCTCTCCTAACAGGATCAAAGCTTGATAAAATGACTGCCTCCGGAGTATCATCAATAATTAAATCCACCCCTGTTAATGTTTCAAGAGTACGAATATTACGACCTTCACGACCAATAATACGTCCCTTCATCTCATCGTTCGGTAACTGAACTAAAGAAATTGTTGTTTCGGCTACATGGTCTGCCGCACATTTCTGAATTGCTGTTACGACATACTCTTTTGCCTTTTTGGATGCTTCTTCTTTGGCTCTGGTCTTCATTTCTTTAACCATGACAGCCATTTCCCTTTTTACGTCATCTTCGACAGTTTTAAGCAGATAATCTTTTGCTTGTTCAGAGGTTAAACCTGAAATTCTTTCCAGTTCCTGCAGATGTTTTTCGTGTAATTCTTCAACCTTTACCTTCTGCTTCTCGAGAGAACTTTCCTTGTGAGCAAGGGACTGTTCCTTCTTCTCTAACACATCAGATTTACGATCCAGTGCTTCTTCTTTATTAAGAACACGTTTCTCATATCTCTGAAGTTCCATTCTTCGTTCTCTACTCTCCTTCTCAAAGTCGTTCTTTGCCTTGAGTGACTCTTCCTTTGCTTCTAATAATGCCTCTCTCTTTTTCGCTTCGGCAGTTTTCAAAGCATCATCAAGAATCTCTCTTGCTTTCTCTTCCGCACTTCCTATTTTGGCTTCTGATACACTCTTACGATAAGCAATCGTTACAAAAACAGAAATAACGGCAGTCAGAACAACTGCAATCAGGACAATAACCACAGCAATTGGTGACATATCTACAGGAGCACCTCCTTATTTAGTTTTCATTGTACAAAAGTACAACACTTAGATTCTATACTTATTTTGGTAAAAAGTCAAGTATAATATAAATCCAGTATAAAAACTGCACAGATTATCTCGTTGTTTTATCCTATATAATATTACTTATGCCAAAATTATGAATTTATTCAGATTTTTCTTTGGCATTGTTTTCATTCTCAAATCATTCCATCTCTTCGGCCTGCGTCATAGCCTCCCGAATCAGATTACCGGAATAACCCTTTCTCGCAAAATGTGCATAAACCTTATGTCTGGAAGTAAAATCAAGCTCTGGGAACTTTTTCATGTATTTCTTCACCTGCTCGAGTAAATCCTCTGGCTGTTGTTCTCCTTCTTCTTCAAAGACTGCTTCTAATATCTGTTGAGAGATTCCCTTTTTCTGAAGCTCCATCTTAATTTGTAAAAAGCTCTTCCTTCCCCTTTTAAAATAAAGGTAGTCTCTTACATACTGTTCATCATCCACATATCCACAAGCCTTCATATCATTTATCGTTTCTTCTAGAGACTGCGTATCTGTAAGCGACTGTGCCAGCTTTTCCCTCAATTCCTTCTCTGTTTTATCTCTTTTTGCCAAAATTGCGATTGCCCTGTGTTTCGCCCTCGGTAAAGCGTATTCAAGACGAATTCTTTCGAATTCGTCTTGTTCTATCTCACTTCCCGTTTCCAGCTTCAGCTTCTTTATCTCTCCGGGATAGAGATAAATTCCCTCTCTGCTTCCCGGATCCACATAAACCTTCTTCTTATCTGTTTCAGTAAGTGTTACTTTATAATACATTCTTATTCTTCCGTTACGATACCTTCAAGCTTTGTGCTCTGGCTGCTTCCTTCCTCAGACTGGGCATCTGTCTGAGCGGCTGCCTCCACAACTGCATCGGTAGGCAGATTATAATATTCTCTTACCTGCACTTCTACTTCTGCCATAATCTCCGGATGTTCTCGCAGGAAAGTCTTAGCATTCTCTCTTCCCTGTCCAATCTTCTCTCCTTTATAAGCATACCAGGCACCACTCTTTTGTACTGCATCTACTTTAACTGCAAGATCGATCAAGTCACCTTCTCTTGAAATTCCCTGCCCGAACATAATGTCAAATTCTGCTTCCTTAAATGGAGGAGCTACTTTATTCTTTACAACCTTAACCTTTGTGTGGTTACCGATAATCTCTCCACCCTGCTTAATCGCTTCGACTCTTCGTACATCCATACGAACAGATGCATAAAACTTAAGTGCCCGTCCTCCGGTTGTAACTTCCGGATTACCAAACATAATACCAACCTTCTCACGAAGCTGGTTGATAAATACAACCGCACAATTGGAACGATTAATTACACCGGTAAGCTTTCTCATCGCTTTAGACATCAAACGTGCATGAAGACCAACCTGCTGATCATCCATATCGCCTTCAATTTCTGCCTTAGGAACTAACGCCGCTACTGAGTCAACAATAACAATATCAAGTGCACCGGAACGAATCATCGTCTCCGCGATTTCTAAAGCCTGTTCCCCGTTATCCGGCTGTGATATGTAAAGATTATCAATATCTACACCGATCTTCTTCGCATACTGTGGATCAAGTGCATGCTCCGCATCAATAAATCCGGCAATACCATTCCTCTTCTGTGCCTCAGCGATCATATGAAGAGCTACGGTAGTCTTACCACTGGACTCCGGTCCATAAATCTCGATGATTCTTCCTCTTGGTACACCACCGACTCCCAATGCCACATCCAGACTGATAGAACCGGTAGGAATCGCTTCGATATCTATATTGGAACTGGAATCTCCCAGCTTCATAATAGAACCCTTACCGTAATTCTTCTCGATCGCAGCTACCGCATTATTCAGTGCGGCAAGTCTGCCCTCTCTGTCATCACCAAGATACTCCACTCTGCCTGCATTCACATTATCTTTCTTACTTGCTGCCATGCTATTCTAATCCTTTCTAAAATAAATCTGATCTATAAAACTCATAAAAAATTCTTTCTCGTATCCTTAGTATAGCACATTCGTTCTGTAAAAACAAGTGTTCGCAAAAATTCGTTCGCATTTTATCGATTATCTACCTTTTCAGGATATAGATCGTGATGTACAAGACGGTCTGTTGCTACCTGTTCCCACATTGTCCCCGGCTTTCCATAGTTGGTATACGGATCAATCGAAATTCCTCCTCTTGGAGTAAACTTGCCCCATACCTCAATATATTTTGGCTCCATCAGCCTGATCAGATCCTTCATAATAATATTTACACAATCCTCATGAAAATCTCCGTGATTTCTGAAACTGAATAAATATAATTTTAAAGACTTACTTTCTACCATTTTTATATCCGGAACATAGGAAATATAAATCGTAGCAAAATCCGGCTGACCTGTCATCGGACAAAGGCTCGTAAATTCCGGACAATTAAACTTTACAAAATAATCGTGATCCTGATGTTTATTTATAAATGTTTCTAATATTTCCGGTGTATAGTCCTGTGGATATTTTGTCTTTTGATTTCCGAGGAGTGTTACTCCCTGTAATTCTTCTTTTTCTCTACTCATAGGCTTCTCCATACTTAGTTATTGTTTATAAAATCCAAGAATGCCCGGCATTCTTGCTGCGAGATGATTTATAAAAAACGTCCCTCTACTCCGAAATCATCGCAGTATTGAAAGGTAGTGTATACATTCTTCTTCGGCACTTTTAAATCTTCTTCCATAATCGTAAAGATTGCTTCATTAAACTTCTCACAATCTGTTCTTGTAACACCTGTTTTAAATACAACATTGACATACGCTCCGTATTCAAGAAATTCTCCTCCCTTGTAAATATGTTCATCGGAGGAAATGGAGATCATAAGCCCTGCTGCTGTCTTTCCCGGTACAGTTGTGATTGCCTCTCCTAACTTTTCTGTAAGAATTCTCTCCTGTTTTCTTGATGCTTGTTTTGCTAATTTTACTTCAATATATGGCATTGCAATGTCCCCCTTTTATTTTTGTGTATATTAATGCAGTTCCGGAACTGCATTTTTATAAGTAGTAAAATGATAGATCAGATCAAAACAATATCGTTCTTCACTTTTTTCTACGATACTCCAATTCTCTTCCTTGTCAAGATCCGGCATCCATGTATCCGCTTCATATGCATAATCAAGACGGGTAATATATGCGGTATCACAATAAGGAAGCAACATACGGTAAATACTTTCTCCTCCTGTTACAAAAATTCTTTCTGTATCATATTTTGAAAGTTCTTCCCACAATTCTTCTTCGCTGTAAACAACAATCGCACCTTTTCCATTATAGTCTTTTTGATGTGTTAAAACAATATTAATTCTATTTGGCAGTGGCTTTCCTCCAGGGAAACTCTCCAATGTCTTTCTCCCCATAACAATAACATTCCCTGTTGTCATGGCACTGAAATTCTTCATATCTTCTGAAATACGAACTAACAATTCGCCATCTTTCCCAATGGCCCAGTTCTTGTCTGCTGCTGCAATAAGCTTCATTTTCATTCCTCCTTAAATCGCAATTGGAATATTCTTAATCTGTGGACCTGCCTGATATTCTTCTATTACAAAATCATCTACCGTAAATTTATAAAAGTCTTTTACTTCCGGATTCAATGTAACCTTTGGTGCAGGATATGTCGGTCTTTGAATTAATTCTTTTACAATCGGAATATGGCGGTCATAAATATGTGCATCAGCAATCACATGAACCAGTTCTCCCGGCTCAAATCCACTTACCTGTGCGATCATCATAAGTAATGCCGCATACTGTACAACATTCCAGTTATTTGCCGCAAGAATATCCTGAGAACGCTGGTTCAAAATTGCATTCAAACGATTCCCTGTCACATTAAATGTCATACTATAAGCACATGGATACAGGTTCATCTCATGAAGATCTTCATGCACATAAATATTGGTCATAATTCTTCGGCTAAATGGATTCTCTTTTAAATCAAATAAAACTCTGTCTACCTGATCCATTTCTCCTTCTTTATATTTATGTTTTTTCCCTAGCTGATAACCATACGCTTTTCCGATAGAACCATCTTCATCGGCCCATTCATCCCAGATATGACTGTTTAAATCATGTACATTATTTGATTTTTTCTGCCAAATCCATAAAATCTCGTCGATTGCTGAACGAATATATGTCTTTCGAAGGGTAATTGCCGGAAATTCTTTAGAAAGATCGTAGCGATTTACTACTCCAAACTTTTTAATCGTATAAGCGTACTCTCCATCCGGCCACTTTGGTCTGACCTTCTCTCCTTCTGTACTGTAACCATTTTCAATAATGTCACTGCACATATCAATAAATAATTTATCTGCATAACTCATATTGATGCTTCTCCTTTCCGTTTTTCACCTTTATTTCTTGAATTTTTATCGGCACTCTAATCTGGCAATAAGATAATAATTGATTTTCTTTTTAAAAAGTATTAGAATAAAATATAACAATTATACTAATACTTTCATTCGGAAGATTCTTTATGGGTATGCCTGAGGAATCCCTATCCGACTGACTACAGAAAGGACGTAATCATGAAAAAACATCGTATTATCTCCATTGCATTGTCTGTAATCGGCTTTGCAACAACTTTAGCTCTGGTACTCTACCTCCTGAAAGATCGCATCAAGCTACCTTGTGGTAATAACTCTCCAGAAGAAGCTGAAGAAGATATCTTTGATTCTGATCTTGATATTCTTGACGATTATAATCCAGAAGAAGAGAAGCCTTCTAATCAGACAAAGGTTCGTCGTGGATATATTCCATTAAAATTTCACTCTCACGATGAAGAAGAGGTATAGATTTCTCTTTATGACAGTTATCCTTAATATTTTTATATGGATTCTTTGAAGGGCTGCGAGTTATCTTGCAGCCTTTAACATTTCCTTTAGTTCCTCCACACTAAAATTGTAGTGAGAATTACAGAAATGGCAATTTACCTCAATCGCTTTTCCCTCTTCGATCATATCCATAAGTTCTTTTTTTCCAACGCTTACTACAGCTCTTGATACTCTTTCTTTGGAACAATTACAATAAAATTCTGTAGAAATCTTATCCTCAATCGTCATATCCATTCCTTCAAATAATTCTGCCATCATGTCCTCCGGTGTCTCTCCCCGGTCAAGATGCGAAGTAACAGAAGTAAAGTCTTTTAACCTTTCCTCCAATGCAGTAATAACCTCATCACTTGCAAATGGCATCATCTGGATCATAAATCCTCCGGCCTGTCTTACTGTATTTTCTTTATTCATAAGAACACCTAAAGCTACTGACGTAGGAATCTGTTCAGAGGAAGCAAAATAATAAGTTAAATCCTCTGCGATTTCTCCTGTTATCAGATTGGTCTGTCCGGAATATGGCTCTTTTAATCCCAAATCCTTAATTACTGTCAAAACTCCGTTACCAATGGCACCACCTACATCAAGCTTACCCTGTGCATTTGGTGGCAGCATAACATCTTTATTATAAACATATCCCTTCACTCGTGCTTTTGCATCAGAAGTCACGACAAGTCCTCCCATCGGACCGTCTCCCTTAATCTGTACGGTAACAATATCACTGTCGTTCTTACACATAGTTCCCATCATAGCTGTTCCTGTCATTAATCTGCCAAGTGCAGCCGTTGCTATCGGACTGGTATTGTGGATCTGTCTTGCTTTTTCTACTAAATCTTTTGTATTTGCTGCAAAAAAACGAACCTGCTTATCCGCAGCCATTCCTCTTATAATATAATCACTCATTCTGATTCCTCCTGTTTTCTTTTTCCATTTTCCTGTGCAACCACAACAATTCTTTCACTGCCTGAATGTACTTTGTGATTGCTGTATTCATCATATGCCTGTAAAAATACAAGACCACTTTCTTCCAGAACCTGCTTTATTTCATCAAGTGTATATCCTCTCTGAATATGCTCTTCCTGAAACTTGCGATATATATCTTCTTCTTCCTGAACAAATACCTTCAGATCAATATCATTTAAATGACTTTCCTCATCATATTCATTAAACCAGATAAAACTGACATCTTCCCTGTCTTCTGCAATGACTGTCTCCCCAATTACATTCTGGTACTTATAAATCGTGTTAAAATCAAATATAAACAATCCTCCCGGATCAAGATAATTATTTACGAGACGAAAAATCTCGCAAAGCTCCTCTTTTTCTGTAATATAATTTATACTGTCACAGACAGAAACCACTGCTTTTACTGTACCATATAATTCAAATTCTCTCATATCCTGCAAAAGATATAAAAATTCAGGTGATGTTTTTTCTCTTGCTATCTGGAGCATATCTACAGAATTATCCACGCCGATCATATCAAAGCCTGCCTTTCCCAGAAGCGACATAAGCTTTCCGGTTCCACATCCAAGCTCCAATATTAATCCATCTGTTATTTTATTTTTCTTTAAAATGCATAAAATAAATTCTGCCCACTCCTCGTAAGGCACATTATCCATGAGTTCATCATACACTGTGGCAAAATTCTCATAACTTCCCATTTATCTTTCCTCGTTTTTACTATAACAACGGTGCAAAGATCCGTAAAATCCCCTGCAATAACAGGAAAAACATATTCTTTTTACACATCTGTGCCGTAATATGATTACATTCTTCTAAAGTATCTGTTATATCCTTCTTAATGTCCATAACTGTATCACAATTATACAGAAAAAGTCCATTTTCAAAATGCAGATACAGACTTCGATAATCAAGATTGATTGTTCCTACTGTAGCAACCTTGTCATCACATACCGCACACTTTGCATGAACAAAGCCCGGACGATATTGAAAAATCTGTACACCACCCTCTACAAGCTGTGGATAGTAAGACTGCGTTACGAGAAAAATCATCTTTTTATCCGGAATTCCGGGAGTAATAATCTTTACATCAACCCCTCGCTTTGCTGCAAGAATTAAAGCGGTAACTACTTCGTTATCAATAATAAGATACGGTGTAAAGAAATATATATATTTTTGTGCACTATTGATTAAATTAATATATACACTTTCTCCTACGAATTCAGAATCTAAAGGGTGATCTGAATAAGGCAGAACAATGCCTTTTTCTTTCTTGGCAAGCGGTCTTATATCCTTTAATGAAAACTTTTCATAATCAAGCTTGTCTTTTTCTGCCGCAAAGGCATTCCACATCTGCAAAAACATCTGCGTCATACTGTAAACCGCTTTACCGGTTATTCGAACCCCGTTATCCTTCCAGTATCCAAACCTCTGTTTTTCGTTAATATATTCATCTGCAAAATTAATTCCTCCTGTAAAAGCAACATTTCCATCAATTACAAGAATCTTTCGATGGTCTCTATTATTAAATACCGTCGAAAAAATTGGAATATAACGATTGAAGACAACACATTTAATTCCTTTTTTCCGCAGAGAATCCGCATAATGTGCCGGAAGATTAAAGATACAGCCAACATCATCATACATTACCCGGACATCAACACCTTCTTTGACCTTTTCTTCCAAAATATCCAGAATGGTATTCCACATAATTCCTTCTTCTATAATAAAATATTCCAGATAAATATATTTTTGTGCTTTTTTAAGCTCCTCGATCATAACGCCAAAACAATCTTCCCCTGAGGGATAGTAATCTACTTTAGAATCCTCATATGCCGGAAAACCAGACTGATGCTCCAGATAATATACCTGTGATGCTACAGCACCATCTCTCTCCTCCAGATTCTTTTCAATTTCCGGATCTGCCTTTAAATGCTTCACACTTTCCTCTATCATAGGTTCTAACTTTTTACGAAGATATGATATGGGTTGTTTCCCACCAATTGTCAGATACAACAGTCCTCCAAAAAGAGGAAATAATAAAATGACTATAACCCATACCAGTTTGACCGATGGATTATCACTTCGGTTCATAATATATATTACTACCAATATACTAAGTATTTTAAACGCTCCTGTAATATACTGACTGTAAGATGTAAATTTAAGAAATAATCCAACAAACCATAAAACCTGCAAAAAAATAAGAAAAGTTACGATAACAATACGTTGTGATAAAAATTTTAAAAGCTTACGCATTCTCTCCACTTCTTTCCTGTAAATTCACGGAGATAAACTTTTTCAGAGAAAAAGAATATAAATAAATCTCACCAACTCTCTTTCCTAAAATCTGTTCAAGAGCCGCTTTATAATATAACATCTGATTCCCGTATCGGTCAAGCAACAGCCGCTCCTCTCCCTCTTTTATCCTGTCAGTCTTATAATCAATCAACCACAACGCATTGTTTGTTTCTCCACACAGATCAATAATTCCCTGTACAACAACGGTATCTTTCGCCTGTGTATCCGGATTCATTAAAGAAACTGGTAATCCAACAGTAAATGGTAATTCCTTTTTGAGCGATCCCTGTTTATCCATCTGGCATAATTTTTCACCTGTTTCAGAAAAAAGAAACGCTTCTATTACCTTATATAACCATTTTGCGGACACTTTTTCTGACTCAGGGTACCTGTCTTTTAATGTAGTCATCCAGTCAAATAACTGCTTTCTTGTCTGAATCTGTGCAAAAGGAAGCAGTTCCATGATTTTATGAATAATCGTGCCTCTGGTCGTTGCCTCAATTTCTTCTTTTTCTTCTTTTAAAAATTGCGGTATCTTGACCCCTTCTTCAAAGCAATCCTCCTCTGAAAAAACTTCTGATAAATATTCCGAATCTTCTTCCGGAAGATTGGTTTGTGCAATAGTTTTTAATTCAGAAACCGAATACTTCCTTTTCCATTTTGTTGCATCACGATTCGGGTATACATAAGAAAATGTTCTTTTTACGACAGATTCATCTGCCGGAAGCACGATATTATTTATAAAATCTTTATAAGAAAATGTTCTTTCCTGCTCCTTTTCTCTTTCAAAAAATGGTACTATTTTTTCCCAGCTAATCAGACTCGCATTCAGCCAGCCATTATCTAAAGTGTCTTTTTGCATCATTTTATTGGAAGCTCTCTCTTCTTCCGAAATGCGAAATCTGTCAGCAAGTATCGGAAGCAGCCAATCCATACTACTTGTCGCTCTCCATTTTTGATTCTGTATACTCGCCCGTATTCCTTTATCAAGCTCCTCTGCTTTTATCAATCCGGTAAGAATCAGCTTTCTTTTTGCTCTCGTCATTGCCACGTACAAAATACGCATTTCCTCCTCGAGAGTGTCCTTCCACACCTTCTCCTGAATTGCCTTTTTCATGAGCGAAGGATGATGAAAACGAAGAACAGTATCTACACATTCCATTCCTATACCAAATTCCGGATGACAAAGCACCGGTTTATTTAGATCCATTCGATTAAACTTTTTAGATAATCCACTGACAAATACAACTGGAAATTCCAGACCTTTGCTCTTATGAATCGTCATAATTCTTACAACATCTTCATTCTCTGTCCCAGCTCCTGCCTCACCCATTTCAATCTCATAAGATTTTAATTGCTCCATATAGCGATTAAAATAGAATAGTCCTTTAAATACTGTCTTCTCATAATCTTCCGCTTTCTTTAAAAGCATAAGCAGATTTTCTTTTCTTTTTGTACCGTCAGGCATAAGCTGTACATCATAATAAAAGCCGGTTCTCTGGTAAATATCCCACAACAAAACACCCAACGGCTGCTCTTTTTTCTGTTGGCGAAAATACAACAAATCTTGATAAAAATGACGAATCTTCTGTTTTAGTTCTTCTTTGGTTCCTTCCTGCATATATAAACGCATAAGGTCATACAATGTATAATTCTCCCTTGCCGGCTCCTTTACGATAACTCTAAGCTCTGTAAGTTCTTCTTCTGTAAATCCACCAATCGAAGAAAGCATAACCGAAGCCATCGGGATATCCTGATACACATTATCTACAATTGATAAATAGTTCAACATGATAGTGATTTCTCTCGTATGAAAATATCCTGTTTTATTCTCACAACTTACTGATATGCCTGCTTTCTCTAAAAATTCGGCCATCTGTTCCATCCGTCCTGCACCGGAACGTAACAAAATTACCATATCGCCATAATGATACCCTTCTTCTATCAGTTCCTTTATTCTCTTTGCAATAACTGCCGTTTCTATCAGTATATCATCCGGCATATCTTCCAAAGCCGGTGCCGTATCCCTCATAAAAAATAAAACTTCGGAAGTTTCTTTATCCGCCTGCATAGGTCCACCCTGACCGGCCCGAAGTGCTGTTTTTTCGTTATAATCTACACCACCAAACTCTCTTTCCATCAAGTGAGAAAAAATATAATTTGTAAAATGAAGTACGCCCGGTGCACTTCGAAAATTGTCTCTTAGTTCGATAGATACTCCTTCATTATCTGCAGAAGTATACTTTTCATTCCTTCTTAAAAATAAATCTGGTCTTGCCTGGCGAAAACGATAAATACTTTGCTTTACATCTCCTACCGTAAATAAAGTGTTTTTCTCTTTATCTGACAACATTTCTAAAATAGTTTCCTGTACAAGATTCGTATCCTGATATTCATCTACAAAAATCATCTTGTATTTTTCAGACAGAGATTTTGCTGTTTCCGAAGGCTGTGCCCTTCCTTCCTCATCATAAGTTTCCACTAACAGTTCCAATGCAAAATGTTCAAGATCATCAAAATCATATACATTCTTTTCTTTTTTCTGTGTGAGGTAAATCTCTTCAAAACGTTGTACCAGGGTAATATATTCCTCTAAAAGAGGATAGATTGCCGCTGCCTCTCTTTGCAATTCCTGTGCTGTAGCTGTAAATACCGTCTCTTTTTGCTTTTGTAAAAGTTCTTTTACTCTCTGATGAAACTCTTTTACTTTCTCATACTCTGTCCATTCTTTATCCTTTTTGGCTGCTCTTGGAAAAGCTGCAATAGAACCACGAGATAAAGCCTTATAGTATTCATCGTAACCTTCCGTCTGTGCTAACGCATCCACATATTCTTTTATATTTTGTAAAAGAACACTGTACTTATCCGGAACTTCTTCCTCATCAATATATATTAAAAGTTCTGACAGCTCTTCCTGTATTTGTAAAAGCTCTTTTTTCGCTTTTGAAAATATCAGCATTACTGCCGGAGAGTTCTCCCAGTCTTTTGCCTCGGCAAGCTGTAAGGCTTCTGCCTTTATCTTTTCAAACCAAACTTCTGCATTTGGAAAACTGCGGGAAAAACGATATAGATCTCCTATCATTTCTTCTAAAACCTTATCATTTTTCCCCGGAGCATAAGATTCCACAAACTTTACAAAGCTTTCTCTTTTCGCAGCATATGCCTCCTCCAGCAACTGTTCTATTGCCTGCTGACGAAGCAAAAACAATTCTCCTTCCTCACCAATTCGAAAAGAGGGATCCATGGAAAGCTCATTATAATGTGTTCGAATCAAACGATTACAAAAACTATGCACGGTTGAAATATCAGCCTGTCTTATCTTTCGAATCTGCTTTTTTAAATAATAATTCTCAGGGTCCTGTGACAGACGTTCTTCTAAATCCAAACTGATACGCTCTTTCATTTCGGCTGCCGCCGCATTTGTAAATGTCAGGACAAGAAATCTATCTGCTTCTATCGGATTTTCCTGATCCATAATAAGCTCTGCCATACGACTTACAAGAACTCTCGTCTTACCTGCTCCTGCTCCGGCTGACACCATAATATTTTTATCTTTTAAAAATATCGCTTCTTCCTGCTCTCTTGTATAATTCACTTATTCTCCCTCCTCTCTGATTTTTTCTAACACTTCCTCTACAGACATTCCCTGAAAGTTTTGATATTCGTATCCCGGCATCTTAGGGTCAAATCCACAGACATCTGCAAAAGGGCAATAATCACAGGCCGAGCCTTTTTTATTTCTGTACGGTCTTGGACGTATTTCTCCTTTATAAATTCTTTCACCGATTTCTGCTGCTTTTTTCCTTGCATATGCTCCCATATAACGAAAATCCTGTGTACTCATCACCGGAGAATTTTTGTAAGGTTCTCCTGACTTCTTCACTCGAATTGGCACAGATACAAAGCCATCTTCATTATCCTCTAGTTTATTTAGTATATCCTGGTCACTATTTGCCATTCCGGACATTCGGAAATTTTTAAGAAGTTCACTTTCCTCTGCGTGTTCTGCCTTTATGATCGGATCTTGTAGCTGGTAATAAAATATTCCTGCCGGAACAACCGATTTATTCTCCGGATTATTCTCTTTTTCTTTATATATTTCTTCCGCAGCATTCATATAAATAACAAGCTGCAGCTCTAAACCGTAATAAAAATCTTCTAACTCAAACTTTTTCATTCCGGATTTATAATCAATAATCCTCATAAGAATCTGGTCTTCTTCATCACAGGTGTCTACTCTGTCAATCACTCCCTGTAAAAACATCTTTCTTCCATCTTTTAATGACACTTCCGCTTCTTTTAATTGCTTATTTTTTCCGAAACTAAGCTCAAACCTGTCTGGTTCAAACTGACTGTTTTTTAAATGTGCACGAAGAACCTGAATCGTCCGCTTCAAGATTCGTTCTATCGTTTTGATTTTATATTGGTTCCTTGAGGTACTCTGAAAGACGTCACTTAAATTCTCATCCATCGCTGTATGTAATGCTTCTGATATATATTCTTCCTGCACTTTATCCGGAATGTTTTTCCAGCTATACTCCGATTCTTTTATTTTTCTTGAAAAACATTCTAATGCTTTATGAAAAAGATTGCCAAGATCTACCGGACGAATTTTATATTCCTCTCTTTCTTTCAATTCCAGACCGTAAATACAAAAATACTGGTATGGACAAGCAGAAAAGCGTTCCAATCTTGTTACGCTTCCTGAGATTTCTTTTCCATAAAGCTGTTCTAACAACTCAACTGGCAGCTTTGGTTCTTTGTATTCTTCCTGAAGCCAATGTCCATATCTGTCTAAATCCGCCCTTCCTTCAGGCTGATTCATCCAGTATTTTGCTAACATTCCAAATGCTTTGTTATATTGCAATTTCTCTGGTTTTGTTTTTGCTTCCAGAAGGCTTTTTAATAAAAACTCTCTGCTGTCTTCCAAATTAAAGTAATATCTTCTTTCCTGTTCAGGATATTGCTTTCTCTCAAGTTTAGGAAAAAGCTGTTTTAAATTTTTCTGAAGAATAGAAGGACGAAGTGCTGCTCCGTCACTATCTGTAACAGAATATGAGAAATATAACTCCTCCGTTGGCTTGGCAAATGCCAAATACATATAAAACTCATCTTCCATCGACTGCTCAAAAAGATTCTGTGATAATGAGATGCCACGATTCTTTAAAAGCTCCTTTTCTTCATCATTCAAAAGACCTCTATCCTCTAAATCCGGAGGAATTTTCCCATCATTCATTCCTGTGATAAATAAAACTTTTACTTCATGTAAACGTGTACGCTTTAAATCGCCAAGTATGACCTGATCCATTGTTAACGGAACGACACCAAGACCTAATGCATCAAGTCCTGCATCCATCACCTGTGCAAGTTCCTTTACCGGCATCTTCTCCTCGCCAAAAATCATTACGACCTTATCCATGAGAGCTAGTAAAAGATCATATAACTGTTTGTATTCTGCTGCCTTTACAAAATCACTTCGATTCTCTGCCTTTTGTGCCTGATATGCTAATTTATCTTCAAAAGAGAGCTTCACCATTGTGTGGTAGAGTACTTCCATCTTATCTCTTACCGAAGCCTCTTTGTCTTTCATGATCAAACAGAATTGTTCTGTTTCTTTCATGAATTGCTGTTGCAACAACAACAGCTCCTTTATCATAGATTCTTCTTTTCCTTTTAATCTTCTGTAAAAAGGCTTCTTCCACATAGAATATCCACGAATTCCTGCATATAATACATAATTCTCTAAATAATCTGCTTCTTCATCTCCAAAATCAGACATCCCCGATTTCAAATACCGAAAGACGCTCTCGTAAGAGTAATCCATCTGAGCAAGATGAAAAAGAGAACGAACTGCCTCGACTCCAGAATGATACGACACCTTCTTTTTGGTGTCCTCAAATACTGGAATATTTAACAGCTCTGCTTTACGTTTAAACGCTGCTGCATACTCTGCCACATCTCCTGAAAGCACTGCAAAATCTCGATAACGGTACCCTTTTTGCCTTACAAGCTGTTCTATTTTATGCATGACATAGTCTGCTTCCCCATCAGGATTGTGACACACTGTCATGTGAATGCGTTCTACATCCTCAGAATAAGCTGCCCTGCTATTTTGAAACAGATGTCGCTCTAAAAATGCGATTTCCGGGTTGTTTACAAATCTTGGAGAAACCGGTGCGTCTAACTTTATTATTTCTTCGACTTCCTGCATATTTTCCTTACAAAGCATCAATAATGCTTCTGCAGTTTTCTTACTTGAATGAAATAGATTTTCCGGCATTCCCTTTTTACCCGGTACAAATTCCGGAATCGTTACCGTAATATTAATCTGTCCTGCTACCTTTAATAATTCTTTTAAAAAGGCAAGCTGAACCGGTGTAAAACCTGCAAAACCATCAAAATAAAATACTGCCTCCGAAAGCATCGGTGCTTTCTTTGCAAATTCTCTGGCAACATCAAGAATCTGCTCTGTCACCATGAACCTTCCCTCTATCGCCTTATCAAACTGTTCGTAAATTCTGCCAAGTTCTGCACACTTATTAGAAAGTGCCTTATTCTCACCTAATTGTCCGGAAATCTCCTCCATCTGTTCCCAGGTCACACCATATCCGATGAACTCCATCAACATGGACTTAAGTTCATCAATAAATCCGGCCTTTTTCATACTTTTCTTAAAATAAAGAAATTCATTCTCTCCTTCTGAAAGAATCTTCCTTAGCATCATGGAAACACCTAAGTCTTCCAAAAGTTCTCCCGGCTGATACCCACATTCCGCAAAGATACGATATGCAAGGCGATGAAAGCTAAGTACATCTATATTAAAAAACCCATGTCTTGGGTGCTTTTTTACCATGTTCCTCTGCATCTCAAGACTGAACTGTTCCGGTACGATCACATAATATTTCTTTTGCGGATGAGCTATAGACAGGCGGATTACTTCCTGCACCAGATATTCCGTTTTTCCCTGTCCGCTTCTTCCTGTAATTAATCGAAGTGCCATCATATCCTCCTGTCTTTTACTTATATCTTTATGCGTTCTTCCAATGTGAGAGTTCATCTCTTAAGGTAGATAATAATTCTTTTTCCGGTACTTTACGGACAACCTGTCCCTTTTTTATTAACAGTCCTTCCCCTTTACCACCTGCAATTCCAATATCTGCTTCTTTCGCCTCTCCTGGTCCGTTTACCACACAGCCCATCACAGCAACCTTAATATCAAGATCATCAAATTCGGTCACCATCTTTTCTACTTCGTTCGCAAGTCCGATCAAATCAATATTAGTTCTTCCACAGGTAGGACAGGATACGACTTCAATTCCACCTTCCCGAAGTCCTAATGTCTTTAAAATCTGCTTTGCAGAAGCAATCTCATTGACAGGATCGCCTGTAAGCGAAACACGAATCGTATCACCGATTCCCTGATTCAAAATAATCCCAAGTCCAATTGCTGACTTGATATTTCCACGGAATAAAGTTCCTGCTTCCGTAATCCCTACATGAAGCGGATATGTGCACTGTGGTGCCAGCAGTTCATGTGCCCTTGCACACATTAACACATCAGAGGACTTAATACTGACAACCAGATTATCATATCCCATATCTTCTATCATTTTCACTTTATCTAACGCACTTTCTACCAGTCCTTCTGCCGTTACTTTTCCGTATTTTTCTACAATATGCTTCTCCAAAGAACCGCTGTTTACTCCGACACGAATAGGAACATTGTATTCTTTTGCCTTATCAACTACTGCTTTTACTCTTTCCGGTGAACCAATATTTCCCGGATTGATCCTTATCTTATCTGCTCCATTCTCTATTGCAGCGATTGCCATCCGATAATCAAAATGAATGTCTGCTACGATTGGTATATGAATTCTTTTTTTAATCTCACCGAGTGCCTCTGCTGCCTCCAAAGTAGGTACTGTAGAACGGATAATATCACAGCCTGCTGCCTCTAATTCTAAAATCTGTGCGACAGTTGCATCCACATCTTCTGTCTTTGTATTTGTCATAGACTGAATTAAAACCGGATTTCCTCCTCCAATCACACGATTACCTATTTTTACGACCTTTGTATGTTCTCTGTACATAATATTACCTCCCTGTCGGCATCTAACACTTGCCAAATCTTCTGTTTTTAAAAACTCTTCAATAACTTCTCCTCGTTCATTATTGATAGAAAAGAGCCTGTTGCATTCTATCTGTAACAGCCTCTTTCTATTATCTATACATACATTCTTTTATATAAAGAAAGCTGTATAAGCTTCTTCTTTTGTTAATTTACATGATACAGCTATCCAGTTTCCATAGGAATAATCTGCACATTTTTATATGAAAAATATATTTTTTATATCGTTTGCCATAACAATGACCATTAACGCCATCAAAAAAACAAGTCCTGCAAGATGCACCATTCCTTCCTTTTCCGGCGGAATCTTCTTTCTTCGAATCATCTCAAGAATAATAAATACCAGTCGCCCTCCATCTAATGCCGGAAGCGGCAGAAGATTCATTACTCCTAAATTGGCACTCAGCATGATCGCAAAATTCAAAAGACTTAATACAACTGTCTTAATACCATATACTATCGACTGTTCATAAGTATTTCCAATCATATTCACAATTCCAACCGGGCCGGACAGATCATTAAGTTTAAAACGCCCTGTCACCAGATATTTAAGACTAAGGAAGGTAGATTTAATCTGGTACCTTACCTCCAAAACACTGTACTTTAATGTGCCCCAAATTCCTTCTTTTGCTTTTTTCTTCATAGAAATTCCAAAAGCATAGCTTCCTGCTTGCGTTTTCTTTCTTGTAACCGTAACCGTCTTTCTCTGACCTGCTCTTTCATAGGTTACTTTTACATCTGCATTTTCATTATGCATAAAGTTAAAAAGAGAGATTTCACGAAAATTATAAATTCGTGAACCATCTAACCTTATAATATGATCACCAGCTCGAATACCTGCTTCATATGCACCGCTATCTACCGGTACTTCTCCAGCCACTGCTGGATCTGCTCCTCCAAAGCCCACAACAAACAATGCCAGAACAAATGCCAGAATAAAGTTAAAAAACGGTCCTGCGAATATTACAGAGAATCTGGCAAGCGGAGACTGACTTCCGAATGCTCTTGGGTCCTGACAGGCATCATCTTCTCCAAGCATCACACAGCAGCCGCCAAATGGGAGACACTTTACCGAATACTTCGTTTCTCCAATCTGCTTTCCAAAAATTGTCGGCCCTATTCCAATCGCAAATTCTTCAACACAAATTCCGTTTTTCTTTGCAAGCAGGAAATGTCCTAACTCATGAAAAATAACGATAATACTAAATAAAACAATTGCAAGAATTATTTTCAGCATGAATTTTCCTTTCTTTTACTTAAGTACAGAATAAACCCACTGCTCTGTTGCAAGAATCTCTTGTAGATCAGGATGAGCAGATACTTTATGGGCATCCATACATTTTTCAATGGAACGGACAATGTCCGTATATTTTATCTCACCTTTTAAAAACTTTGCAACCGCCCTCTCATTCGCCGCATTAAAAACAGTCGGCATCGTTCCGCCTGTCTTTCCAGCTTCAATTGCAAGAGATAATCCTCTAAACACTTTGTAATCCGGCTTTTCAAAAGTAATCTGGGACAGTTTTGAAAAGTCCAGCCTCTCTCCGGAAAGGCTCCTTCTCTCCGGATAAAATAATGCATATTCAATCGGTACTCTCATATCCGGAGTGCCAAGCTGGGCAATGATTGCTCCGTCAATATACTGCACCATTGAATGAATGATACTCTGTGGTTGAATAACTACCTCTATCTGTGAATAGTCAACTCCAAATAACCACTTAGCCTCCATTACTTCAAGTCCTTTATTCACCATAGTCGAAGAATCAATTGTAATCTTTGGTCCCATAGACCAATTCGGATGATTCAATGCATCTTCTAATGTAACTGTCTCCAAAAACTCTGCACTTTTCCCACGGAAAGGACCACCGGAAGCAGTAAGAAGAATCTTATCAAGTGCTTCTTCCGGTTCTCCTTGCAAAGATTGAAAAATTGCAGAATGTTCACTGTCCACCGGAAGGATAGAAACACCGTATTCCTTCGCCATTGGAATAATCAAATGTCCTGCTGTTACAAGCGTTTCTTTATTCGCTAAAGCAATGTCCTTTCCTTTCTTAATCGCTTCCATCGTCGGTAAAATCCCCATCATACCAACAACTGCAGTAACGACAACATCTGCACTGTCAATTCCTGCCACCTCAATAAGTCCATCCATCCCACAGACAACCTCGATGGCTTCTCTCGCAAGTTCCTCTCTTAATTCCTGTGCCTTCTTCTCATCCGATAAACTTACCAGCTTTGGGTGAAACTCCTTAATCTGTTTCTTCAGACATTCTTTATTGCTGCCCGCTGCCAATGCTACGACTTGTAGTTCGTCAGGATGTTCTCTGACAACATCTAACGTTTGTGTTCCGATAGAACCTGTTGAACCTAATATTGCTATCTTTTTCATTTTAATCCCACCACCATCACTAACATATAATAAATAATCGGTGCCGTAAATATAATACTGTCAAATCGATCCAGTATTCCTCCATGTCCCGGAATCAAATGGCTGTAATCTTTGATTTCATAATTTCTCTTTATCGCAGAAGCACCTAAATCTCCAATAATACTAATAAGTCCTCCCACAGCACATACTATACCAAATACGACAATCAGATTATAGTTAACTGACAGAAAATTCTTTGCGATCACCCCATAAAGGCATCCTAATAATCCTGCCCCGATAACGCCTCCTACAGCTCCCTCTATCGTCTTCTTCGGACTCAATATAGGGGACATCTTATGCTTTCCAAACAAACGTCCTGCACAATATGCCAGAGTATCATTCCCCCATGCACTTAAAAATACAAGAACAACCATATACGCTCCATCAGAAAGCATACGGATTCGATAAATACAAGAAAGCATCACTGTCACATAAAATAATGCAAAATAAGCAATCGCTATACTGGAAATCTCATATTTCGGAAAAGTAAATACATATACTGCAATCAGCATGATAAGTACCAGTAATGCCAACGGCATGATATACTGTTCCAATCCAAGAAGCAGTAATAAATAATACAAAATACTTCCGGTATATATAATGACACCTAATGAAGACTTTTCCATATGAATCACTCTTAAAAGTTCAAACACACCGATGAGAGAAATAACCCCCACTACAAAAAATGTTAGAAAGCCACCATAATACAATGTCACAAATGCAATAAGTACCAGAATAATACCACTGATCAATCTCTGTTTAAACATCGTTGTCCTCCTCTATCAGACTCCGCCAAAACGGCGTTCTCTGGTATTATAGTATTCGACAGCCCGTATTAATTCCTCTTTGTTAAAATCCGGCCAGAGAACATCTGTAAAATAAAACTCTGCATAAGCAAGCTGCCAGAGCATCCAGTTGGAAAGTCTCTGTTCTCCACTCGTACGAATCATCAAATCCGGATCCGGCAAATCCTTCGTATCAAGATATGCTTCAAATCTTTCTTCTGTAATCTCCTCCGGAGCAAACATGCCTTCTTTGCAATCCTGTGCCATGTGACGCATTGCTCTTATCATCTCGTCACGACTCCCGTAATTCAGGGCGATCGTAAAATTAAGTCCGGTATTGGCTGCAGATACTTCTTCTAACTCATTGATTGCTGCTATAATATCATCATCCAGACGTCCTCTCTCTCCAATAACATGAACTCGCATATTATTCTTAGAGGTTCTCTCAATACAATCTCGCAAATACTTTCTTAAAAGCTTCATTAAAGCTTTTACTTCCTTGTCCGGACGTTTCCAGTTCTCTGTTGAAAATGCATACACAGTCAGGTACTTAATTCCAATATCCCAAGCATCCTCACATATCTGTTCTACCGCCTTTGCCCCTTGGGAATGTCCATAATTTCTAGGCATAAAACGCTTCTTTGCCCAACGTCCGTTACCATCTAAAATGATAGCAACGTGCTCCGGAATCACAAGCTTCTTTCCATTCAATTCCTTTTCCACTATCTGTAATCCTCCAAATAATTTATATGCATAAGAAAAACCAGGCAGCCAGTCACGCCGGCTGCCTGGTTGCTTTCCATGATACTATACTGTAAGAATCTCCTGAGACTTCTTATCAATCATTCCATCAATAGTCTTAATATGCTTATCTGTCGCTTTCTGCACTTTATCCTGCTGTTCTTTTAATTCATCCTCTGTAATCTCGCTGTTCTTGTTTGCCTTTTTAAGAGTATCATTCGCATCTCTTCTGATATTACGAATAGCAACCTTTGCTGCCTCACCTTTTTTCTTAACATCCTTCACGAGTTCTTTTCTTCGTTCCTCTGTAAGTTCAGGGAATACAAGACGGATTACCTTACCATCATTCGTTGGATTAATTCCAATATCAGACTGCATGATCTCTTTCTCGATTACTTTTAAAAGAGAAGTCTCCCATGGCTGAATAGTAATAATTCTTGGTTCTGGAACAGAAACATTTCCAACCTGCTGTAATGGAGTCGGTGTTCCATAATAATCCACCTTAATCTTATCTAATACATGAGGGTTTGCTCTTCCTGCACGGATAGAATTATAATCTCTCTCTAAACTCTCAATAGATTTCTGCATCTTCTCTTCAAACTTCTTTATCATAATACGGCCTCCTACCTAATACTTATTCTCTTATTATATGATAATAATTTACAATACACCAACTCAATTGTCAAGCCTTTTCCAATTCTCGTTCTTTCATCTGTAAAAGATACCTGTTATAATATACGCTTGTTACAAACGCTATACTGTAACGTAAGTTCCATTAAACTTACCACTCATCGTATTCACAATACTGTTCTCTTCTTCCAGCCCAAAAATAACTAATGGCATCTTATTCTCAAGACACATGATTGTTGCTGTAAGATCAATTACTCCAAGTTTCTTAGACAAAACTTCATCAAGAGAAATCTCGTCATACTTCACTGCATCAGGATTAACCTTTGGATCACTGTCATAAACTCCATCTATCGCTTTTGCTAAAAGAATCGCATCTGCCTCAATCTCAATAGCACGAAGTGCTGTCGCTGTGTCTGTTGAGAAATACGGATGTCCTGTTCCTCCTGCAAAAAAGGTTACAACTCCTTCTTCCAGATTTTTAACCGCATCATCCTTTGAAAAAAGTTCTGTAAATGCACCGCAGGTAAATGGTGTATAAACCTTTGTTTTCATTCCGACATGACGGAACATATCAGAAACATAAATACAGTTCATTACCGTTGCAAGCATACCTATCTGGTCTGCCTTTGTTCGTTCCATATTTTCGCTGGTTCTTCCTCTCCAGAAGTTTCCCCCACCGATAACGATCGCAACCTGCATTCCATCATCGACAATCTGCTTTACCTGTTCTGCTACTTTTAATACAGTTGCCTCATCAAAACCCGTTTTCTTTTCACCTGCTAATGCTTCTCCGCTTAACTTTAACAAAACACGTTTCAAACCTTTTAAATCTTTCATGTAAACCTCCAAAAGTCTTTATCCCATGATAATCTTCCGAGTGCGAAAATCATAACGAATCTCCGTTTTCTTAAATTTCTCATCCACATCAATAAATTTAAGCATAGTATCATCATGTGCCAGCACCGGATAATTCATCCCTGACAGCACCGAAAAAAAGACATCTATGATCATATATCCATTTTTCCTCGAAACATTCGATAATAATACCTTCATTTTCACACCCCTGATTCTTTGCTTTTCTAACAGAAAGCAAAGTAATACTTAGTATCATTATAGCTGATTTATCCTTCCTTGTAAAGAAGCGACAGCCTCTGTTTTTTATAAGCCCACCTGTTATTTTACTGTTGCTGTTTTTTCGATTTCTTTTAATACAATAGTATCCAACACTACTCTGTTAATATATGCTTTAGAATACTGTTTTTCATACTGTGCAGTATCTTCTCCGGCAAAGTATTCCTTCACATCCTCATCTGTGACAGAAAGCTTCTTCTCGGCGGCAATAACGTCCGCAATAAGAAATACCTTTACTGTACTTTCACAAGTACTCTTATACTGATCTCTCAGGGCTGTCTCATCTTCGATTCCATAAGCAGACAGATAATCTTTTAATGTGTAGTTGGATTTTTTTAACTGACTCTTTAAACCATCTACTAATACATCCACTCTGTCATTGATTAAATCATCCGGAATTTCATTGAACTTGCTCTTTTCAAGCATATAGTTCCAGATATAGTCCGCTTTATTTGTCTTATAAATTTCATCCTTAATCTTTTTCTTCATGTCTTTTACGGTTGTATATCCATAAGTCTCACTTAAATTTTCTTTCACAAACTGATCTGTAAGCTTCGGTGTTTCTTCGATATAGTTAATTTTCGTTTCAAATACCGCATCTTTTCCGGCAACTTCCTTTCCCTGGTAATCTTTTGGAAAAGTCACCTTCACCTCAACTGTTTCACCCGGAGTCTTGCCGATCAACTGATCTTCAAAGCCATCAATAAATGTTCCTGAACCGATTTTCAAGCTCTGTGCACTGGCTGTTCCTCCATCAAACTGTTTGCCATCAACAGTTCCTTTATAATCAATGTTAACCGTATCTCCCTTTTTAACCTTTCGATCTGTCACCTGACTATAGTTAGCCAAAATAGAATCAATCTGACTCTGTACATCACTCTCAGATACTTCTACATCTTTTTTGGAAATCTTTAAGGCAGAGTAGTCACAGACTGTCACATAATCTGCTGCTTTCACACCTTCTAGCGTTCCATTCTCATTAAAACCTTTGCCGTAATCTACCGTTTCTTCTTTTACTTCCGTCGTTGCTTCTGCCGCCTTTTTGCTGTTACTGCATCCAGTTAACATACCAACTGATAAAACGACCGCAAATGCAATTGCCACAAACTTTCTCATAATAAATCTATCCTTTCTGTTATCCGTTTAACTCTTCTAAAATCTCCTGTTCTAATTCCTGTGCGATTACTGCTCCCTTTACAATCGCCTTTCTGGCATAATAGAGAGCCTCTTCAAGAGATCTGTCTACCCCCTGTCCCTTAAAATACATCAGAGCAAGACTGTAATACCCCATACGATATTGTGCCAGCTCCACGGCATTCATAAAACAGGCTGCTGCTTCTCCATATTGTCCGGAATGATAATACTTTGTTCCCATCTGATACATCTTCTTTGCTTTTGGAATCCCTGCTTCTAATGCCTTTTCCTGCTCAAGCTGAAATGCTCTGGCAATCTTTCGAACCTTTATAACAGACTTCTCATATTTCGTATTAACTTCATATACCCCGTCTTCTTTTTCTAAAAGAAGCTTTTGAATAGAAAGTCCCTTTAATAAATACTCCATATAAGTCTCTACTTCTGAAAATGGTACACTTCCATTCACGATTCGTCTCGTCTGCTCAAGATCAACAATATGATTCTCTTTTAAAGGAAGCTGTCCAATAAAAAAGACAGAATGTTTCATAACCTTTTTCTTTTCTTCCGGCTCGGATGCATTCTGCACCATATCGTACATCTTCTTTATGTTATCTTTTTCAAGAGTCTTTCCTTCCATCAACTCTCTTATCTTCGTTCCTTCTACTGCCATCTTTTCACTCCTAACCTGGCTTCAATTAATTATCCTTCTGCCGTAAGCAAAAAATAACTTATCCTTGAAATTATATGATTAAAGAAAACAATTGTCAATAGTCCCTCTACACACGATAAACTCCGGTTTACTGCCCTTTTCCTCACAGAGTGCTATCTGATATCCATCATATTCCATTTCGAAAAAAGTTTCCTTCAAAAACTGTCCATTCTTCTTTCCCTGAGGATTATTGTAATTCGAAATATCTGAGAAATCCAATCCTGACAGAGCAGCTCCAAGACCTTCTCCTGTTTTTTTTACATAGCTTTCTCTCAACACCCAGAACCGGGTAAATATTTCTTCGGATGTATATAAAGTTTTTTCGGAAGACTTCTTTCCTTCGTTTTTGTTAAGTCTATCCAGATAATCATATTCCTTTTCTGAAAAAAAACGCTTTGCCAGCTTCCAGTTTACTTTTCGTAATTTTTCAATATCGCATCCTGTTTCTGACTCTGACA
The DNA here is from genome assembly GCA_934317185.1 of uncultured Anaerobutyricum sp. GTDB lineage: Bacteria > Bacillota > Clostridia > Lachnospirales > Lachnospiraceae > Anaerobutyricum. The sequence continues at coordinate 35,495 of CAKREJ010000004.1, forward strand.
CTGCACATAGAACATATTTCCCGGAATGCGAAAGATTAAAAAAGACCTCATTGTCTTTTCGCATCGGTTTGCCATGCTCACCGTAACAGTAGCTTCCTTCTATATTAATCTCTTTTTCAGGAATTCCCCAGTCCTTTAATGCATAATATACCAAAAGCCATGCCGCAAGCTCCGTCTTTCTGTCTTCTTCTCTTACCGGACGAACGGTTCTCTCCCACCGTTCCTTCGGAAGATATTCTTTCCATGACTCAAAATATTTTGGATCTCTTATTTCTTCCGCACACAATAAATAAAGCTTTGTATTTCTAATTCCGTTACTCAACCTGTTTCCCTTCTTTTATGACATCATTCACTGCCAGAGATGTGACACTGATAATAATCAATGCGATTCCTGCAATATCTGCCACTGCAAATGCCTGGTGTAATAAAAGCACGGTAAACATAGTAGAAACAAGTGGCTCCATACACGCAAACAAACTACTCTTTACCGGTCCTAAATACATAACACCTTTTAAATAGCAGCTAAATGAAACGATTGTTCCAAATACGACAACAATTCCAACTAATGTTACAGTAAGCCAATCCCAGCTTCCCGGAGGTGCCCAGAATCTTGAAAATGGTGCCAGCATAATCCCACCGATAAGCATTCCCCAGCCAATAACGAGATTTGACCCATACTCTCTTAACAGGCGTACTGGCCATACTGTGTAAAATACAACCGTAATGGCTGTCGTGATTCCTAAGATCAAAGCTTTCTGTGAGATTGCAAGATTGTGGATATTTCCATGTGTAGACATCAGAAATACTCCCGCAACTACTGCAATCAGTACAATAATATCAATAATTCTCGGCAGCTTTCTATCAAGGAACAGACATAGCAGCATGATCATAACCGGGGAAGTATACTGAAGTACTGTCGCTGTTGCCGGATTAGAATACTGCACACATAAGAAATACGTAAGCTGACATGCCAGCATTCCCAAAGCTGCAAACAAAATCAAACTGAATGCTGTTTTCTTATCCTTCCATATTTCAAAAATTCTGCCCCTTTTTTGAAAGGCAGCAAAACAAAGCATAATAAGTCCCCCAAAAACAAGTCTTGCTGTGACAAGCCACTCTGCATTCATTCCCCTCATGTCAAAGAGAAGCTTGCCCACTACACTTGATAATCCCCAGCACGCTCCACCAAAAAGAGCATATGCGGTTCCTTTTACTTTTGCGTTCATTGTTATTTTCCTTCTTCCCTCTTTTTTCATATTCTGCTCTATTCTACAATAAGGGGGAAAAGTTTGCAAATAGAAAAATACCAGAATCCGATATTCCTATCACATTCTGATATTTATGGACCTGAGGGGAATCGAACCCCTGTTATATATCCCTTATATGGCTTATTTATGCGGTATATAGCGTTTTTACTTTGGTCCACTATGATGCAGCAAAGTGGACCAGAAGAATTAAATTGATTGAATCTTATCAATCATATTATTTTTTGTTTTTTCAGAGTGCATATCCTTATAATAATACCCTTTTGTAGTCGCTAAGTCTGTATGTCCCATTTGGGATAATATCAGCGATTCTTGAACATTACTATCCAAAAGTATCGTAGCATATGTCTTTCGAATCTTATTCTGCGACTTCTTCTTTATTTTTAAACGTCTACAGATAGTCTCCAATTTCTGGTCGAACTGATATGTCCGTAAACGCTTTCCATCTTTTTCAAATACAAATGTTCCCTCTGGATTTAATTTTCTTATTTCATCGAAAATCCATTCATATCTCTCTGGTATATAAACACAACGGATACCGGCTTCTGTTTTCGGGAAATTACGCACTTCGTAATGGTTCCCTGTTTCATCCTTATACCTTATTTCTGTTCGTGAAACATGAACTGCATTGTGAGAAATATCCTCCCACCTCAATGCTGCAAGCTCTCCTGAGCGTAATCCTGTTTTAAATAATAATAATATTCCTAACGACTGAAGAGAATAACTTTGATTACATATATACTCCTCGACCAGTTTTTTCTCCTCTTCATTATATACCAGTTCATCCATAGACTTTACATTCTTTCTAAACAATTTACGGGAAATATCCATATCTTTGACAACTGCTGTTATACTGAAATCTATAAGCCTCTTCTTTTTAGCCAGTTTAAAAACACCATAGATGATTGTTCTCAAATTACAAAAGCCTTTTGAAGTAAGCTGATGGGTATGGATTGCATCCATTAAAAATTCCTCAATATCATACTCCTCAATATGTCGTATCTTTCTATCTGCAAATTTTCCCATACACTCATTAAACTGTCGGTCATATCTGTTTTCTGTCGCTTTTTCTATCTCCCCTCTCTTTACCTTGCCATTTACCCATTCTTTATATAGCGTACGAACTGTCGGATTATCTTCTAATCCTTTCTGATATTTAACAATAAGTTCCTCTATTTCTTTTTTAGTATTACGTCGGCGTCTAATCCGACCATTATTCTCCGTTGGAAAATAAACAAACCACTTCCCATCCTTATTCTGCCACGGTTCATATGGATGACGATTTAATAACTCCTCTCGCTTACTCATCTCATATTGTGCCTGTACCAATGATATGTCTATTATACCATTCTTTATTGCATATGTCAGCTCATCTTTTGTCATTACCTTATTACTCATAAGTCCTTGAAGAAAGGGTTTCTGGCCAGATTATACTTTCTTTTCCTCCTCTCTTTTTCTTGTGCCTTGAGGATAATATATTTCTGGTAAAAAAGATATTTGGAATAAGGTACACAGTTATTCTCGAAAATACATGTTTTTTTCAACGCTCTACTAAATTTACAGGAATGAACTTAATCGCTTCAAAATAGTATCAATCTATATTTTCTAAAATAAACTAAAAATATTAGAAATATCATAGCATACACTTGTTTAATTATGGAAGATTTAGAATTTTCTAATTTCTAGTTACTGAATAATCTATTACCACGAAACATCTTTCCTACACTATTTCTTTTGTTACATATGAAAATCCGACTTCCAATTTTAGTATACGATTTTCACTTTTTTATATAAAATACAAAGCTATATTACACATTGTTGTATAAAATCGTTCCTCATCTCATTTTATACAACAATGTGTAATTTTTATATCATTATTAACACGCATATACATCTTGACTCTTAAATACCATCATAAAACAAGAGCCGACTTCCCTTAATTTAGAAACCCTATCAGAAATGAATATAATAAAATCAGAATAAAAGAAACTGTGTACTACTTTCCGAATTTAATAATCTTCTCCTCTATGCTAATCTAGGGGTGTAATAAAACAAACACATTCGGGATCCCAACCAGCACAAACATAAGGAGAATTTAGATATGGCAAATGCAAACACTTACAAAGCAATGTATTCAGAAGAAATCAATATTATTCAGGATGTGATGAAAGACCCTATCATGGCAATTCCTTTCTTAGGAAATGTAATGGCAATCATTAAACCAATCTGCCATAAAAACGGCGTCCGAGAATTTCCATCTATATGTATCATTGGAAAACCAGGCACAGGGAAAACCTTTTTAGCGAGGGCATTAACTATTATGAATGGTGGAGAAGATGAATTAATTGTCTCCTCTATACGAAAAGATGTCCTTCAGAAAAAGTGCAAAGAACATATAGGAGAATACTTATTATTAGATGACTTTGCAAATTTTTCTTCTCCAGATACGAGAAGGAAATCTTCTGGTTTCTTAGATTGCGTTGTACGTCCTTCTTATTCAGGACAAACTGCTCAGCTTATAATGACTGCTGAACCAGATATAAAAAAGTCAATCACAGGTTCTCTTATTCCAAGAATTGTCTTCTTAAATATAGACCATTGGAAAAATGAAACTAACAAACAAATACTATTGCGTGTTGGCAAACATCAAGATGAATTAACACTATTATTCCTCGACTTTAAAGAATGGTTTGAAAAGCAAGTGATAGACTACGATTCATACAGATATGATTTTGAAGATGCTTTTTCTGAAATTAAAAATAAGCATCCGAATACAGAAGACAGAACCATATCTAACATCTACGCAATTGATTTATCACGAAGATTACTCGCAGAATTTTTCCAATCTGAGTTTAACCTTACATTACATGATAACTCCGTTATTTCATATTATGAAAAATTCTTACTGGATTCAAAATATAATGCTTCAGATAATACAGACTTGATAAAAGGATTTTTGTATAAAATATTTTGTGATGATACATTTGAGTTTTCCAAACCAACTCCTCGTGTATGCAAACGATCAGCACTTGGATACTCATGTGATACCCCCTGCCCTTGCAAACTAGGTAGAAGTGAGTTTCTATACTACGATCCCGTAGATTTGACAAACCATCCGGTTATATTTATTCACAATCCAAAACACCTTTTAGGTTATCCTGAATATATGATAACTACGGAAAGTCTTCTTGTGATTCCAGTAAGATTATTAGCAAGCCTAATTAATAGTGCATTAGATGCTTACTGCACAAAAAATAATCTTCGGTTTGATACATGGACACCTAAATATATATCTGAGCAATTGAATAAACTTGGTTTGTTACTTTTTCATTATAAAACAGACCATCCTTCCTATAAGTTTAATAACTATCCTTATTATGCAGCAAATCAATATAGAAGCAATGAAAACAGAGCAGAATGTGTATATATTTTTCGATTAAAAGGAGCTTTACAAGAAATCTTTGTTGAACGAAAAAGCATAGACTCACCCCACTTATATGAAAAGCGCTTCTATAACAGGTCTTTTGCTTCGGAATTAAAGAAAATTTGGAGTAGTTGTCAGGCTACTTATGTAAAATATGATGATACTATTAACTAGTATAGGCGAAGGAATCTTAGATACCACAGATAGGAAGAAAAAACTTATATTACTTCTCCTCAGAAACCTGAAAAAGTTAAGTGGGAAGATGGATACACGCATGTTATAAGAGGTCTGAAATTTACAGAATCCTTTTAACTTATAAACACAAGAATACTGGCATAAGCAAAAAATCATGTATTGGTTATAGTTACATTGTATTTACTGCTCATGCCAGTATATTTATCTCTCGAACAACGGATTGATAAAGGGGAATAAATCAATCCTTTCCCCAATCATTTTTATAAGTAATAGGGAATCTGATTTATAAACTACAAAATATAAAAACATTTTTCTTATGATTTGTTTCTTAACATTCCGGTATTCCAATATTCCGATACTTTTTCATTCATTTATTTCCGACATTACAGAAATCTTCTGATTAGCTATATAAGACTGGAGACTATCCTTTGTGATTCTTATTTTCTTTCCAAATTTATACGCCACCAAATCTCCCCTTGTAATTAGTCTTCGTACAGTTCCTGTACTTAGCATCAACATATCAGCAGCTTCTTTCATGGACACATAGTATTTATGATTATTTCGTCTCATAACTTTTCTTCTCCTTTTTATTGATTAGTCCTATGTGTAATGATTTTTTATCAAAAGAAGAACATGAATGTAATGAAGTAAATCCTGCATTTATATATAACTATAAAACATATTAAAAAAATAATAAAAATATCATTAGAAAGGCGGTATATATATGAACCATGATAAAAAAGCAACACAAGAAATTGCGTATAAATTAACTGGATGTTCCATACATACCTTTGAAATAAAAATTCCTCTGGCAAATATCAATACTATTACTCATTATAAATCTACTTTTGGAAAGCAGTATAAAGTGAATCAGGAATATACTGATAAGCTCAATAAAATATATTATTCTACAATAGAACAGTACAAAAAAGGAAAAGCACCATTAAATTATACTTATCGTCGTTTTTACACTGCCTATTATCCTTCCCCATATTTCCAAAAATACGGAATATCTGACCTACGATATATAGAAGTACACACAATTGGAAAACAATATAATGGAACAGTTATTGATCGTTTTTTCCTCATTCGAGTAAATCCTCGAAAACTCCTTGGATATGAGAATTATAATCATATATGTCTAGTGCTAGAAGAAGATATAAAAAGAATTGCAGAAGTATTAGAAAATAAAATGATTAAAATGGGTTTTTCTCCATATGATATTGATAATATGAAAATACACCGGCTTGACATATGCACAAATATTAATCTTGGTAGCGAGGAACGTGTATCTCAATATTTACAAATTCTAAGAAAAGGTGGATGCTTCAGAAGTCTTAGACATAAAATAAAAGAATATGACTCAGTTCAGCACCGTTACATATTTCCTGA
>CAKREJ010000005.1 GCA_934317185.1 uncultured Anaerobutyricum sp.
TAATAAAGCTTATCTAACACTTCTTCATCTATCTTAAATGTATGTTCCTGTGCCGGGAAAGAACTGTCTTTTACTGCAGCATCGTAATCTTTAAATGCCTGTGACATAATCTCTCCTACATTTGCAAAGCTTCTTACAAACTTTGGTGAAAAATCAGAGAACATAGATAACATATCTGCATAAACAAGAATCTGTCCATCACAACCTGCTCCTGCTCCAATTCCGATCGTAGGAATATGAATTGCTTCTGTTACTTTACGAGCAAGCTTTTCCGGAACACACTCTAAAACAACTGCAAATGCTCCTGCTTCTTCTACAGCCTTTGCATCGTTAATCAACTGCTGTGCAGCTTCTACTGTTTTTCCCTGTACTTTAAATCCGCCAAATGCATTGACAGACTGTGGTGTAAGTCCAATATGTGCCATTACCGGAATAGAAGCATCTGTAATAGCTTTAATCTGTGGACACACACTCTCTCCACCTTCTAATTTCACACAATCACACTGTGTCTCTTTCATAATCTTTCCGGCATTTACAACCGCATCATAAACGGAAGTCTGATAAGAAAGGAAAGGCATATCTACTACAACCAAAGAATTCTTTGCACCTCTTGCAACAGCAGCACCATGATGAATCATATCTTCTACTGTTACAGGGATTGTCGTATCGTAACCTAAAACAACATTACCTAAAGAGTCTCCAACTAAGATTCCATTGATTCCGGCAGCATCTTCTAACTTAGCTGTGGAATAATCATATGCTGTCAGCATGGAAATCTTTTCACCTTTATCCTTCATTGCCTGAAAAGTTGTTACTGTGTTCTTCATTATAATACCTCCTGATCCGCTGTCCCTTACATCGTTGCCCTGCAACCCACACAAATCTACTTTATGATTTGTTCTTAAATACAGCTTTACTTAATTACTGAGAATGTCCTTTAGCTTTCCGTAATCTCTGTCCGGATTCTTCTTCTCTCCTATAGAAATAAGAATTTCTGATAAAAGCCGATACATTATTTGCTGATTCTCATTAAGACAGTTTAAATGCTTCTCTACAGTCTTTTTATCAGCTCTCTCCACCGGTCCGGTCAGACTGTTTACAGTTCCCTGCTCCACAATATGCTGCATATTTCCAAGCATAATCGGAGCGAATGCTTTAAGTGCACTCTCTTCGTCAAACCCGCATTCCTGCATCAGATCAAGAGCTTCCTGTATCAGTGCAACCACATGATTACTACATACGGCGGCAGCACAATGATATTTCACTTTATCTTTGGCTGCAATATAACGCACCTCATTCCCCAGATTCTTAAAAATCCCGGCTATTTCTTCTCGATGCCTCTCATCGCCTTCTATTACAAAATACGCATGTGATAGCTCTTTGTAAGAATTGTACTTATCGCTGACTGCAAAGAGCGGATGGACAGAATATCCGAAAGCACCACACTTATCAATTCCCGGAAATGCATCTCCGGCTGATAAGGCACCACTGCAATGACATATAAACTTTCCCTGAAGGGACATATCTTTAATCTGATCCCACACTGTAGTGATCAGATCATCAGGAACAGTAAGAAACAGAGTATCACTTTCTTTTACAATCGTATGTAAATCTTTTATAAAGGTCGTTTCTGTAAAGTTTGCCGCCTCTTTTGCAAGATCTTCATTCACATCGTAATATCCTGTTACTTCCAGATTACCTAATCTGAAATACTTACCGAGGGAACACCCAACTTTCCCTGCACCTATAATTCCTGTTCTCATATTTATCACCCTGCCTTTCGCACGGTGATACTCCGAGTCTTATTCCTAAAAGATATAAGCTCCATATTTGTCAGTTACATGCGGTATGGTTTCGCTAACGAATACCATCCATAGTTACCTACCCACTATACCATTTTAAAATACATTCGTAAATAAAGTTTTCCAAAAAAATTGTTTATTTTTTAACACAAAGTTTTCATTTTTTTGAAGAGACTATTTTTTACATCTCTTCAAAAATACACTACGAAACTATAACAAACATTTTTAAATAAACAAAAAATTCTACAATACAATATTTTCATCTGCAATTTTAAAACATATGGAAAATGCAGCTATACATTCCCCACGCAACAAAGCAAATGTAATATGGTATTATAGAATTTTCGTGAGTCATCCTTATCTCTGATACTTCTTAAGAACTTCTACTTTATCAAGCTTCTCCCACGGAAGATCGAGATCATTACGTCCAAAATGACCATAAGCCGCAGTCTGTTTGTAGATTGGTCTTCTTAAGTCAAGCATTTTAATAATTCCTGCCGGTCTTAAGTCAAAGTTCTCACGAATCATATCTACAAGCTTATCTTCTGCAAGCTTTCCAGTTCCAAAAGTATCTACCATGATAGATGTAGGCTGTGCTACACCAATAGCGTAAGATAACTGAATCTCACACTTATCTGCGAGTCCAGCCGCAACAATATTCTTTGCTACATATCTTGCAGCGTATGCAGCAGAACGGTCTACCTTTGTACAGTCCTTACCGGAGAAAGCTCCACCGCCGTGGCGTGCATATCCACCATAAGTATCTACGATAATCTTTCTTCCTGTTAAACCACTGTCCCCATGTGGTCCACCGATTACAAATCTTCCTGTTGGGTTAATGAAAAACTTTGTATTATCATCAACCATATTCTGTGGAAGAATCGGATCAAACACATACTTTTTAATATCTTCATGAATCTGTTCCTGTGTTACTTCAGGGTCATGCTGGGTAGAAAGAACAACCGCATCTAAACGATCTGGCTTACCATTCTCATCATATTCTACAGTAACCTGTGTCTTTCCATCCGGTCTTAAATAAGATAATGTGCCATCCTTACGAACCTTTGTAAGCTGTCTGGATAACTTATGTGCTAATGCGATAGGATATGGCATATATTCTTCTGTCTCATTGCTGGCATAACCAAACATCATACCCTGATCACCGGCACCGATTGCTTCTAATTCTTCATCACTCATCTTATTCTCTCTTGCCTCAAGTGCCTTATCAACACCCATAGCAATATCGGAAGACTGTTCATCTAAAGCAACCATAACCCCGCAGGTATCTGCGTCAAAACCGTATTTGCCTCTTGTGTAGCCAATCTCTTTGATCGTATCACGGGCAATCTTCTGAATGTCCACATAAGCATTCGTTGTTACCTCACCCATGACAAGTACAAGACCTGTTGTCATTGCTGTCTCACAAGCGACACGGCTCATCGGGTCTTTTTCCATTAATGCATCAAGTATAGCGTCAGAAACCTGATCGCACATCTTATCCGGATGTCCTTCTGTTACAGATTCTGATGTAAATAATCTTCTTTCCATTGTACTACTCATCTCCAATTCTTAATTTACAGTACCTGTTTTATAAATAAACTTATTGGTTTCTTTCTCGGAATCAACTTTCTCAATCAATCCGCCAAGAGCACGAAGCTTCTCATCAAATCTCTCATACCCTCTCTGAATATAACCAATCTGAGTTACCGTTGTATATCCTTCTGCCGCAAGCCCTGCAATAACAAGTGCCGCTCCGGCACGAAGGTCCGGTGCCGCCACCGTTGCTCCTGTATATTTTTCAACACCGTGAATAATCGCAGTGTTACCTTCCACCATCTTTATATTAGCACCCATTCGACGCAGTTCCTCTACATAGCGGAAACGATTCTCAAAGATACTCTCCGTAATCGTACTCGTTCCTGTAGAAAGACCCAGCGTAATTGCCATCTGTGGCTGCATATCTGTAGGGAATCCCGGATATGGAAGCGTCTTAATCTGTGTGTGACGCAGACGCTGTGTTGCTACGACTCTCACCGCATCATCGGACTCCTCAATCTGTGCTCCAATCTCAGATAACTTCGCAGAAATCGTCTCCAAATGCTTAGGAATTACATTTTTAACAAGAATGTCTCCCCTTGTAGCCGCTGCTGCCATCATAAATGTTCCGGCCTCAATCTGATCCGGAATAACAGAATACTCTGTATCATGGAACTTCTCTACCCCTTTAATTCGAATCACATCTGTTCCGGCACCACGAATGTCCGCACCCATACTATTTAAGAAGTTCGCCACATCTACGATATGCGGTTCTTTCGCTGCATTCTCGATAACGGTATTCCCCTGTGCCAACGCTGCTGCCATCATAATATTGATTGTGGCTCCGACAGAAACAACATCTAAATAAATACGGCTTCCTACAAGCTGCTCTGCCTGTGCGATGATCATCCCGTGCTCAATCTTAACTTCCGCTCCAAGTGCACGAAATCCCTTAATATGCTGATCGATCGGACGACTTCCGATATCGCATCCTCCCGGAAGTACAACCTGTGCCTTTCTATATTTACCAAGAAGAGCACCGATCAGGTAATAAGATGCTCTGATTTTTCTGATATATTCATTATCTACAATTAAATCTCCGCTGGAATCAATATCTTTTCCACTGATCAAAACTTCATTATCTCCCTTACGGTCAATGCGGGCTCCAATCCCCTCCATTGCCTGTAAAAGAACATTCGTATCTCTAACATTCGGCATATTATCAATCAAACATTCTCCATCGGTCATAATGGCTGCTGCCAGAATTCCTAATGCTGCGTTCTTTGCTCCACCAATTACAACTTCACCAACTAACGGATTACCACCTTTAATAATATACTGTTCCATTTCGCACCTCTATAATCTATCCTAAACGTTATTATTCTTAACACTAATTTTCAAATTAAAGTAAAATCAAATAAAATTCCAGGTAAAAAATCACAACCCAAAAAATGGAATTCCTATTCCAAAGATTACTCTTTATAATAAATAAAACAAACTTAAAATAAAATTACCCGTAATCCTGTTTCAAAAATTCCTGTCATGATATTTTATATCTCAAACAATATGTACTTTTCTTCACAATCTAAATTAAACCTAGAATCATTTTATTATATCATACTCTCTGATTTATTGTAAATCAAAAATTGTTACAAAATAAACATCTTAATTTATTTATTTTTTCTCTTTTTTTTCTTTTTACGAACAGAATATCCAAATGTCCCCAAAGACTCTCCCAGTCCAAAATATGTACCGTGAGAATATACAATTGGTGCTGCCTTCTCCAGATGAAACGTTCCCTTTTCATCCATATAAGAATCATCAACAGTTACATGAACCACATCCGCTACGAACATCGTATGAGAACCAAGTGCCACTTCTTCTCTGACACGGCACTCAATATTTACCGGGCTATCTTCAATCACAGGAGCATTAATCTTCTTTGCTTCCCCTTTGTTTAATCCGGTCTGCTCAAACTTATCCATATCTCTGCCAGAACGGACCCCACAAAAATCTGTGGCCTTCGCAAGCTTTTGTGTAGTGAGATTCACTACAAACTCTCCTGTTTCATGTAATGCTTTATAAGAATGTCTCTCCGGACGAACAGAAATATAGAGCATAGGTGGATTGGTACATACCGTTCCTGTCCAGGCAACTGTTATAATATTATCTTTTCCTTCTTTATCCCTTACCGATACCATGACTGCCGGAAGAGGATACAGCATATTGCCCGGCTTAAAATCTAACTTCCCCATACTCTTTCCTTTCTGTTTCTTTTATTTCTTTTGCTTATATTATAAATTACTTATATAAAATTGCTTAAATCGACTTCTTAATAGATTGTCTGATTTCTTCTAACTGCTCTCCTGAAATCTCCTGCTGTGGCCAGTTGAGATTAAGTCCATCTCCTTCATAACGTGGAATCAGGTGAAGATGGAAATGATTTACCGTCTGTCCTGCAACTTCTCCATTATTCTGAATAAGATTCAATCCGTCACATTTTAATGCATCCCTCATTGATCTTGCAATACAGGTAGCTAATGCAAACAGCTTTCCGGCTGTCTCACCGTCCAGATCATAAATATTATCAAAATGTTCCTTTGGTATGATCAGACAATGTCCCTTTGTTGCCGGATTCACATCAAGAATTACTGTGAAATGGCTGTCTTCATAAACTGTAGCAGAGTGAATCTCTCCTTTTGCTATCTTACAGAATAAACAATCTTCTTTCATTATTATCAACACACCTTTCTTTACTGAAATTCATATATATTAAAACCCTTTAAAACTTAAAGATCAATGTTGCCAGAGGCGGTATTGATATCTTAATCGAATATGGTCTTAAATCCCAACATTCTGAAACAGCTTTCACTTCCTGATGTTCTCCCCGGCCCTCGCCGCCGAATTCTACTGCATCACTATTGGAAATCAAAGTATATTTACTGTTTTTCGGAACACCTATCTGATAATGTTCCTGCTCTTCTTCACTAAAATTACATATAAACAGCAGATTATCTCTTCCGTATGGTGACTTCCTTATAAAACTTACAACCAAAGCTTCTACATCCATCCCATTAATCCACTCAAAAGGAGCACGTATTGGGTCATATTCATAAAGGGCAGGATATTCCTGATAAATCTGAAGCAGTGACTTCACATATTCCTGCGAAGAGATGTTCTCATGCGAATGCAGGTCCCACGCCTTTCTGCCGGGAATTCCTATCAAATAACCATAAGACATCCTGACTCCTGTTAACTTATCATAATCACAAGAGGTCTTCTTGTCAATGAAAGATTTATCAAAAAGATCAATTTTCTCTTTATTCATTTCTTTATTAAGTAATAATACTGTATGAGAAAGATCTCTTCCCATCAATGGTTGTGAAAGATAAAAATATTTATTTTTTCTATTCTGAATATCTGCCTCAAGATAACTGTCCACTCCTGCTTTTATTCCTATATTCCATTCAAAATCAAAGAAATCTCCCATATTTTTTCCAGCCATTTCTTCTCCTATGAATAAAATACTGCTATCTTCCTTCTTGATGACCTCTCTCGCTTTGCTTAAAAAATCAGCAGATCCTTTATGTAATCCTCGAAATACAAATCCATCAATATGATATTCCCTGATCCAAAAAAGAATATTGGAAATAAGATAATTTACAGTCTGCGGATCTTTCTTTTCAAAAAGATTCACTGCTCTTCTTAAATATTCCGGTGATATTTCTAACATAACTCCGATATTTCTTTTATGAGAACGATTCACAAAAAAACGCATCGTGTCCGGTGTATTTCCATAAAATGCCGGCTCAAAAAAGCCCTTCTTTGCCCCCAGAAGCTCTCCTTGTGACGTTCCACGAAGCAAAATATGAGTATGTCCCATATCCTGTACCGTTTCCTGTACTTTCTCATCCGGAGAGTCCAGCTCACTGATTCGAACCTCACAAACAGACATCGGTATCCTGAACATATTTCCACGATACCTCTCCGTAAGCCATCTGCTGTCCTCCCAGCGAAAACGGTTCAGATCAAACATTCTCGATGCCCCATCTTTTTTCTCTTCATTCATGACTGCATACGGATCGATCATCTGTATCACTTGCCCCTGTGTATTTTTTACTTCAAATTTATAAAACTGACCACAGGAAAGTCCCGGAATAAACAATTCAAAAATATCTGAATTATTCAGTTTATGCATTGGATACAACATTCCATTCCAGTAATTAAAGTCTCCGATTACACTGACACGCTTTGCATCCGGTACCCAGACTGCAAAGTACATTCCTTCCGTATCGCCAAGCTTTACCTTATGACACCCCATCTTATGATATACTTCTGTCCAATTCCCCTGTGAAAACAACTTCTCTTCTTCCTCTGTAATTAATCCCTCATAACTGTATGGATCATTACATATGTAAGTATTCCCATCACAAAACGTCATATGCAGTTGATAAGAAAATGGTCTTTTATGGGGAAGGAACAACGAAAACACCGGCTGTCTTTCCACAGTATCCATAGAATAGTGCTTTCCATCCTCAGCAATAACCTCCATCGCCACTGCATCCGGATGATAAGCAGCAATAACCTGTCCTTCCTGGACAAAATGTCGCCCCAGCAAATCTTTTGGCTTGCTGCAATTACCAAAAACCAGTTCCATAACCTGCTCTTTTTTTATAACTTCACTGATTTCATATCGCATATCAATCCCTCCTATTCCAGTTTCTTCTCAAAAACAGACACTTATATATGAAGTATATTCAAATGTATTTGCTGTGATTCCTCTTTGCCTGACTTGGTATACTTATAATTATATTATAATTTTTTTACACAAGGAAGTCAATAAATGGCAAAAAAGAAGAAATCCCGAATACAATAACTGTATCCGGGACTTCTTCTTTCATTCATTTATAGCAACTAAATTTAGGAAATTAACTGACTTAGAATAACGTATGATTCTGATATAATTATTTGCTTTCTACCGGCTTTCTTAAAAGACCAAGCATGATTGCTCCAACGATAGAACCGATTAATAAAGCTACAATATACATTAATGCATGTCCAACTACCGGGAATACGAAGATTCCACCGTGAGGTGCCATCAATGTACACTTAAATGCCATAGATAATCCTCCGGCTACTGCGGAACCGATTACGCAGGAAGGAATAACGTGGAGGGGATCTCCTGCTGCGTATGGAATTGCTGCTTCTGAGATGAAGCAAAGTCCCATAATGGCGTTAACCGGTGCTGTTTTTCTATCGTTATCTGTAAACTTGTTTTTAAATAACCAGGAAGAGATTGCAATGGCAATCGGAGGAACCATTCCACCAACCATAACGGCTGCCATAATCATGTAACCTGCCTCTGTCTGGTATGCTAAGGAAGCTGTACCAAATACATATGCTGCTTTGTTGAATGGACCACCCATATCAATAGACATCATACCACCAACAATAATTCCAAGTAAGATACTGTTTGCTCCTGATAAGGAGTTCAATGCGTCAGCAAGCAACTGATTTAACCAGGAGAAGAATGGATTGATTGCAAACATAATCACGCTAAGCAATAACAGTCCAACTACCGGGTAAATTAACATCGGACGAAGACCATCCATAGAGTCTGGCATTTTCTCTGTAATCTTTTCTAATGCTAATACAAGATAACCTGCTAAGAAACCTGCAAATAATGCTCCGAGGAAACCACCGGAAATTACTGTAATATCCGGATTAAAACAAGAAGCAAAGGTTGTTCCTGCACTTGCTATGGAACCACCTACAAAACCAACCATTAAACCTGGACGGTCTGCAATACTCATTGCAATAAATCCTGCAAGGATCGGAAGCATAAAGTTAAATGCCACACCACCTGCTGTCTTAAAGAATGCTGCTGCCGGTGTATTCATACCAAAGTTAGAAGGATCAATAGAATAATCATCTAACAGAAAGGCAATCGCAATAAGAATACCACCACCGATTACGAATGGTAACATATGAGAAACACCATTCATCAGATGTTTATAAATCTGACGGCCAAAGCTTTCCTCTCCTTCCGAAGAAGTGCTTGCTGCTTTTCCACCTTCGTGATGATAAATCGGTCCGTCACCTTTTACTGCTCTTTCAATTAATTCCTGAGATTTATGAATACCATCAGAAACTTTTACTTTAATAACTGGCTTACCATCAAAACGAGCCATTTCTACATTTTTATCTGCTGCAATAATAATTCCGTCACAGGCATCAATTTCTTCCTGAGTCAGAACATTCTTTGCTCCTCCGGAACCGTTTGTTTCTACTTTAATAGAAATTCCTAATTCCTTACCTTTTTCTTCAAGTGCTTCTGCTGCCATGTAAGTATGTGCAATACCGGTAGGACATGCTGTTACAGCAAGAACCTGATAGCCGGCTTTCTTTGCCGGAGCTTTCGCTGCTTCTTCTACCTGAGCTGCTTTATCTTCTTCACCATATTTTTCTGTTTCCTTCTCATCAATTGCTGCAAGGAAGGCATCTACATCTTTTGCAGATAATAACTTTTCACGGAAAGCAGGATCCATCAAAATAGTAGATAATCTGGATAATGCTTCTAAATGAACATCAGAACCTTGTGCCGGAGCTGCGATCATAAAGAAGAGATTGGACGGTTCCCCGTCAAGTGCCTCACAATCTACACCACCTGGTACTGTGATTGCTGCGATACCCGGCTTTATAACTGCATCATTTTTTGAATGTGGAATACAGATTCCTTCTGCGATTGCAGTAGGACCTTCTGATTCTCTTTTCATGATTCCTGCTTTAAAAGCTTCTTTGTCTTCGATGTTGCCAACTTTTTTATGAAGGTCAACGAGTAAATCAAGCATCTGTTCTTTTTCGCTTACATCTGCATTAAGAACAACTGCCTCTTTTTTTAACAAATCGACAATTCTCATAATCTTTTCCTCTCTAAAAAATCAAAAACTATTCGCTGATCTGTTTCAGCATCTTTTCATACATCGCAAGAGATGCAAGTCCCTCAGAAAAAGCAGTAGCACTTCCTGCTGCTGTACCACTCTTTAATGCTTCTTCATAGCTTCCACCACGAAGATAACCTGCGACAAATCCTGCCACCATAGAATCTCCTGCACCAACGGAGTTCACTACTTTGCCCTTCGGTGTTCCCATCTTAATGCTGCGTCCATCTTCTGTGATAAGAATGGCTCCGTCTCCTGCCATAGAAATCAATACATTAACCGCTCCCATTTCCTGAAGCTTCTTTGCATAATGTACGATATCCTCATCTGTCTTACATACTGTCCCGAACATTTCCCCAAGTTCATGGTTATTTGGCTTAATTAAAAACGGATGATATTTTAAAACATTAAGAAGTAAGTCTTTTGTCGCATCTACAACTACACGGATTCCTTTTGATTCAAGTCTTGCAAGAATCTTTTCGTAAATGTCCTCCGGTAATGTGTTTGGAATACTTCCTGCCAATACAAGAATATCCTCTTTTGTAAGAGTATCAAGTTTTGCAAAAAGTTCATTGATTGCTTCATCGGTAATTACCGGTCCCTGTCCGTTAATCTCTGTTTCATCGCCATGTTTTACTTTCACATTAATTCTGGAATTGCCTTCTGGAAGATGAATAAAATCTGTATGAATTCCCTGTGCTGCCAATCCATCTTCAATTGCTTTTCCTGTAAAGCCTGCGATAAAACCAAGAGCTGTTGTTTCAAGACCGAGCGTATTCAAAATCGTAGATACGTTGATTCCCTTTCCTCCATAGAAAATAGATTCTCTTGTGGAACGATTAACATCTCCTAATTTCAGCTCATCAAGAAATACAACATAATCTAATGCCGGATTAAAAGTTACCGTATAAATCATTACTTTTGCTCCTCCTTTCTCCTTGCCTTTCTCTCTTTTATTTTTAATGGCTTGCTTTGTTTGTGATTAAAGTATAACAAAACGCTGAATTTTATACATCTAACGAATGTCATTGATATTAATTTGAATTTGTCATATTTTCATATGACATTTGTCATTTTTTTAGAATTTCATCGACCTGATTCTTCATTTTAAATAAAAAGGTACTGCTGTCCTCTTCTTTACTTACATAACTTTTTATAAGACTGTCCGCTTTTCCATATGCTTCTTCATACTGCTTAAATCTGTACGGAATCACCCCTGTAGCAATCACCGTATGGAGAAGAGACATATCTATTATACTGTCTCCCGGAGTATCTTTATTCAGCAGTTCCATCGTGTTTTTTGAAAGATTTACTGATTTTAATACCGAGGCTGCAGAAGTATCTTCATAAATAATACTTTGAATTTCTTCATCTGTTGTGAGCATCTTAATAAAGTCCCATGCCGCCTGCCCTTTTCCTGTTCTTGAGCTTATGCCTGCCATAAGTGCACTCATCTCTGAGCAATTATCTCCGGAAGGTCCTGCAGGCATTCTGATACAAGTCCATTCAAAACCGGAATATTTTTTGATTCTCCAGGGATATGGCATGTAAGTACGATAATCGGAAAATGTAAATGGTCGAAATGCTACTTTACCCAAATCGAAATCATTAGATCTGACCTGATAATTTCGATTGGTAGCCTCCAGACGCTTTATAAACTCAATAGACTGCGAAAATCTTTCATCTAAAAAATTAGACGTTGTTCCACTTCTGTTAAATGGACTTATTCCATTTGAATATACTGCCTGAAGCCATGTATAATCATAATATCCAAACTGATCAAACTGTCCATCCCCATTTGAATCCTTTACAACCTTTTTACAGATCTCATAAAAATCTTCCCAGGTCCAATCGTTATCCGGAACACGAATTCCTTCTTTTTGCAGAAGTGTCTTGTTTACAAACATAAGTGTCGGATTACACTCCATTGGAAGTGCATACTGACTTTTTCCATACTGTCCGGCTTTGTATACGGAAGAATAGAAAACGGATTTATCAAATTCTTTATCCCCTTTCACTACCGCATCTAAATTTTTCAATGCCCCCAGAGTTGCTAATGTATTAAAATCTTCATCTAATACCAGATAAACATCCGGTTCTGTTCCTTTCAAAATCTGTTCAGCCAGCCACTCCGAATAATTTTCGGAAAGAATACCCTTTTCATACTTTACTTTCACATTAGAATATTTTGCTTCAAACTTCTTAATCGTCTGATCAAGAATATCATAATGTACCGTCCCCGGAACTTCCCAGTTACTTCCATAAAAAATACCTACCCGCAAAACATCCTGATCTCTATAACGTAAATACAACAGGCTGCTGATAAAAAGAATCGCCATAATAAAAAGGATACCTGTTCCTTTTTTTAATTTTATATCTTCCATTCTTTTCTCCTCTAATATTCAAATTCATTTATTTGAATATGTTATATTTTACTTATTCCTGTACTATTTTATTTCTATAGCAAATTAAGCAGCATCCTATTCTCCGATATATCTGTTTACCGCACCTGTCTGTACCGCCCAGATAGCAAGCTGCGTTCTGTCTCTCAGTTCAAGTTTACCTAACACAGAACTCAAATAATTTCTTACCGTTCCTTCAGAGAGTGCTAATTCAGAGGCAATCTCTTTATTAGACATCCCACACCCGATCTTCTGTATTACTTTCCATTCTGTCTTAGTCAATTCTTCTGCGAGCTTATTATCTACCTGAATAGCATAGCTGCTCTGTGCCATATGATTAAAAAGCTTTACAACTTTATCTGTAATTTCCGGATTGATCATCGCTTTGCCACTCACTACCGTCCGAATTGCTTCTGCAAGATTCTTCATGGAAATCCCTTTTAACAAATATCCACTGGCACCATATTTTAATGCCCCAAAAATATATTCGTCATCATCAAATGTCGTGAGCACAATGATATAAATATCCGGATATTTTTCTTTTACAAGTCGGGTGCATTCTACACCATCAATTCCGGGCATACGAATATCCATCAATATAACATCCGGCTTTTCTTTTTTTATTTCCGAAAGCACCTCTTCTCCATTCTCTGCGGTACCAGTTACTTCTATATCCTCATTCGCACTAAGAACAATTTTCAAACTTTCCCGAATCAATTCCTGATCATCTGCAATCAACACTTTTATCATTTGTTATACCTCATACTTTCTCCATTCTTCTACTTATCATAATCTGAATCTACTATTATTTTATTTCGAATTGGTATTTTTGCAATCATCGTAAATCCTATTAATCCCTGATAATTTACTTCTCCATTCAGTAATTCGACTCTTTCTCTTATATGCTTTAAACCAAAGCCTTCTTTTATATCGTCACATCCGCAGCCATTATCACTTATGATAATCGTCAGCTCCTCTTCCTTTTCACTCATGCGGATCCAGATTTCCGTTGCCTTTCCATGACGGATCGCATTCGTTGTACTTTCCTGTATGATGCGATAAATAACTTCTTCCTCATCTGCCTCAAACTTCAATTCTTCTGTATAAGATACAAAATAAATCTTTGTATTTGTCACCTTAGACATATCCTCTATCATTTGATGAATCGCATTACTTAGTGACATTCTCTCCAACGCATCCGGCTTTAATTTCCTTACCGAGCGTCGTACATCCTGAAGTCCTCTTCTCGCCGTATCTCCAATTCCTTCTAACTGTTCTTTTGCTTTATCCGGTGCAATATCCATAAGCACAAGCACTGCATCAATTCCTACAGATATTCCAGTCAGAATATGACCAAGAGTATCATGAATCTCTCTGGCAAGACGGTTTCGCTCTTTTGTCTCACCCATCAATTCTTTTTCCTGTGCAAATACATGAAGCTGTTCATTTGCTTTTTGTAACTGTTCATTCAGCAGGCGGATCCGCTCTCTCTCCCTTCGGTCCTTCATCATAAGAATTAGAATATATACTAAAAATACAAGCATATTTGTAATCTCACAAATTGTCTTCAACCCAAGAAAAATCCGTTCGGTTTTCCCGTCATAAAAAGCCACCCAGGTTTCAAACGAATTGAGTGGGATAAACATCGTGACTAAAGTATAGCTGCATACCATATAGCACAGAAATGAAATAAATAGAAATATCAGCTTATTCTTTCGGTCTTCCACATAGGTAAGCATATCTGCTACCACAAGAAAAATAAGCCCATTATATATCATATCTAACTCTTTCAATACGAAGATAAGAAAGACAATTTCAAAGACATTCCACAATAAAACCTTCTCTTTTCCTTCTTCCTCATTTCTTCTCTTATAATAAATAATTCCACACAAAAAACTTAAGGAAAAAACAAGCATGACCATTCTTTGTTCCGGTCGTTCCGGCATTACCTTAAGCGTTTCAATAAACTTCTGTGCTTCCTGTGCAGCGGCCACTCGATATTGTGTCAGAACAATAGTTAGTGCCAGAAAAAGAACAATAACGACATTAAGCAATACCATTATCGTAAAGCATTGCTTCTGGTATCCGGCTTCCTCTTTTCTTTTTTTCATTCGATTCCCTCCCGGTCTTACTGCCAGCCTGACAGACTGTACTCATCTACATTATCTTTTGTAATAAGCGTAACCGGAACAATAAACTGCTTCTCTGCTGTCTTTCCATCCAGAATGTTATAAAGCATCTCCACTGTTTTCTTTCCGGTCATCTGCGGTGACTGTGCCGAGGTTGCTGTCATCCTATTTTCATAAATCATTGTTTTCGCTTCCGGAGAACCATCTGCTCCGTATACAAGAACCTCCGACAACATATGCTGTGCATCCAGAGCAGCCATTGCTCCCATTGCACTCGGATCATTTAATGCCATCACTACATCGATATCTTTTGTTTTATTTAAAACATTCTCCACTAAAGGCTGAGCAACCTCCAACTGCCCTTTGCATTCCAAATCGCCGACATCCTCATACTTCCAGCCTGCCTTCTCCAGTGTTTCTTTAAATCCTTTAATTCTATCAATCGCTGATTTATTTTCTGATTGAACTAAAAATAAAATCTTTCCACTTTTCCTTCTCTTCATTAAATCCTGTGCACATTGCTGTCCTGCCTCATAATTATTAGAAATAACTGTTCCATCTACAAGACTTTGATTGTAAACTAATGTATCCACCGCAATAACAGGAATTCCTGCTTTTTTTGCTTTTTCCAGAGAAGCACCTATATTCTTCCAATCCACAGCATTAATCAAAATACAATCCACTTTTTCCTTAATAAAACGCTCCACCTGCTTTGCCTGTACTTTTGCATCCATAGCACTGTCCCTCGTTTCAAGCACATCTCCCCTGCTCTCCACAACGGCTTTTACTTCCTCATTAATTACTTCAAAATACGGATTATTCATCGTCATGTACAATGCTCCGATTGTCTTTATCGGTTTTCCATCTTCGTTTTTATTTCTGCTAAAAAATAAGAGCATCGTACTTATCGCAAACAACGCTGCCACAATGACATAACCTGCATATAAAATCACTTTCCTTCCTCTCACACACTTTCTCCCTTCGCCTTAACTATTTTCAACAATTCCTTATTATCATTGTAACTTTTTCATCAATCTTTGTCTATCTATACAGGAAAAAATCGAAAAACGCAAAAAATGCCCTGCCTTGACACATTCATCAAAAATACATATACTTTTAAATACCATAAACCCTGCTGTGGCTTGTGATTGAAATTTCTAAAAAGGAGGGGCGATTATGAATTGTCCAAATTGCGGCACCTATTATACAGAAAACGAAAAAATATGTAAAAAATGTCACACCCCTTTAAGTAATGCTGTTTATAATCCTGTATCATCATCTGATAATGATATGAAAACACAGAACACAAAGAAAAAAAGATTTATGCCCATAATCGCAGTTCTCCTCATCTGCTGCATCATTGCAGGAGGAATCGGAGGCTACTTTTATTACATTTCCCGTATAAAACAAGGAT
This sequence comes from uncultured Anaerobutyricum sp., assembly GCA_934317185.1. Classification (GTDB taxonomy): domain Bacteria; phylum Bacillota; class Clostridia; order Lachnospirales; family Lachnospiraceae; genus Anaerobutyricum. The sequence goes on from CAKREJ010000005.1 coordinate 16,225, forward strand.
GTCGGGATGCGACAAAACAGATTTTTACCTATGCGAAAAATATGGATTTTTCCGACGTGGATCCTTCTGACTTGCCAGAGCCATTAAAATCTGAACCGAATGTACGGGAACTCGTCAAAAAGCAACTGAAAACTTATATTGGGGACAGTGAACTTGGCTCTTTTGTAGATATTAACAGCATTGATGTAAACACCTTATGTAACGAGATGGTAGAACAGGCTTCTTACAAGATTACAGATGTTTCTGCCACTTACAACTCCTGCACTGTAACGGTTACTACCAAAAATATTGATTTTTACAGTTTACCGGGAACTATTTATGACGAGATCAAATCACAGATTACTGATGCAGATTCTTCTTTATGGACTTCAATAAAGAATTCCATCTCTTCTCTTTTAGGCGGCAGTAATCAAACAACTATCGAAAAGATTGATATTTCTGAAAACCTGAAGAACTGGTATAAAGAAACAAAGAAAAACGGACCGACAAGAAAAACAACCGGAAAAATTGTTTTTGGAATCAAAGACGGAAAGTGGACACTGATTTCTTTCGACGAACGACTTATTTATGGATACTACGGTCTTCGACCATTACAGTAATCAACCAAAATATGATACACATAAAAATAGTGCCGCAGCTACAGTCCTTAGACCGTAGCTGCGGCACTATCTCTATTCTTGTACATTAAAAATTATTCTTCGTTATTCAAATATTTTCCTATATGTTCGATCGCTGCTGTTTCGTCTTCGCCTTTTGCGATCACATTGACCTTTCCGCCAGCCGGAACGCCTAAAGTCATCATTCCCATAATGCTTTTGGCATTAACCTTTTTATCTTTCACCTCCACATATACGCTGCTGTCATACTGACTTGCAATCTGAATAAATAATGCTATGGTGCTCGGGTCTAATCCCGAAGGAATTTTAATCTCCATCTCTCTTGAAATCATATTAACCTCCTGTTTTGCTATAAATGAAATAAATTTATCTTAGTATTTTCAGCTTTGCAAAAGCAAATACTGAAAAATATTTACAAATGTCCTTTTTCCCTTATATCCTGAGCAATCTGACTCAGCTTTCTCAACCGGTGATTCACACCGGACTTTCCTACCGGGGAACTTAATTTTTCCCCCAGCTCTTTTAATGTTGCATCCGGTTCTTCCAATCTGGCATAAGCAATATCCCGAAGATTTTCCGATAACCGCTCTAAACCAACTGTATTTTTTATATATTCAATATCTTCAATTTGTTTTCTCGCTGCAGAAACGGTCTTATTTATGTTCGCTGCCTCACAATTCACTCTTCGATTCACTGAGTTCCTTACATCTTTTAAAATACGCACATTCTCAAACTTCATCAGGGCAATATGTGCTTCCATTATGTTCAATGCATCCGAAATCATCGCTCCCTCTTTTAAGTAGAGTACATAGTATTTCTTCCGCAATACAATTTTCGCTTCCAAGCCAAAAAATTCAAATAACTCTCTTAATTGCTGTGCCTTTTCCTTCGATGTACAGGCAATTTCAAAATGATAATTCTTCTCCGGATCAGTAACAGAACCAGCAGAAAGGAATGCCCCTCTCAAAAATGCTCTGCGACAACAGGTACGCTGTAATACCGGATTATCTTTTACAAAAAACTCTTCATCCATCTGACCAAGATTATTAATAAGCTGTGCTGTTTTTAAAATCTTAAGCGTCTGTCCGGATTCTTTTATCGAAATCATATAAAAACGATTCTTCTTCAAAAATTCATGCTGTGTTGTAGAAACCTGTGGCTGAAAATGAAAAACATCTTTGATCAGCGAATAGAATCTTCTGGCCACAGCTACATTCTCCGTGTGAAGAATCAACGAGTACCTTCCATCTTTACATTGAATTCTTCCGCATAAACCAATAATAGCGGCAAGTTCTGCAATCCTGCAATGGTCTGCATGACCGTCCACATGAGAAAGTTCTTCTTTTACTTCAGAAGAAAATGACATATCCTATCTCCTTCCACCCATCACTTTCCTTTTATCCGTGCATCCTTCTCAATGTCACGGTGTTCCATACGAACGGTATATGGAAGCTTCTTTAATCTTGCATAAAGTCCATTCGTTATTGTAACGGAACGATGCTTTCCGCCTGTACAACCGATACTTATGACCAGACTGTTCTTGCCTTCGTCAAGATAACGTGGGATAAGAAACTGCATTAAGTCTTCCAGTTTATCGAGAAACTTCCGTCCGTCACCATTCTTCATAACATATTCCTGAATAGAACGATCGTTACCCGTGAGGGGTCGCAATGCCTGCTCATAATAAGGATTCGGCAAAAAACGTACATCAAATACCAGATCCGCATCTGATGGAATTCCATACTTAAATCCAAAGGAAAGTACCGTAATGATAAAATTACCATACTCCTCATCCTGGACAAAAATCTTCTCGACTTCCTGTCGCAATTCTCTCGTAAGAAGAGTGGTCGTGTCAATAATATAATCTGCCCGGTCTCTGATGAAAGAGATTATCTCCCGTTCTCTCATGATTCCTATTTCTATGCGATCTTCTTTTGCAAGTGGATGTGTTCTGCGAGTCTCCTTGTATCGTTTTACAAGAGTCTCGTTATCTGCATCTAAAAATAAAATCTCATATTCTATTCCAAGCTCACACAGGACTTCTAACTGACTGTTTAATCTGGTAAGCTGCTCTCCATTGCGTATATCTACACCCACAGCAACTTTATCTACTTCTGTTGCTCTGTCAGAAGCAATCTCTCCAAAATTAGGAAGCAAAGCAACCGGCAGGTTATCTACGCAAAAGAAACCAAAATCTTCAAGAACCTTCAAAGCAGTACTCTTCCCGGCACCTGACATACCGGAAACTATTACAAATCTCACTCTCTCACCTCTGTATCCGCAAATCCAAGAAATCGAACTTCTGGCTGCATCATAACGTTAAACTGTTCCATTACTTTTTTCTGCACCTGCTTTATTAAGAATGCCACTTCTTCTGCAGTAGCACCTCCACGATTAATTACAAAGCCACTGTGCTTTTCTGATACCTGTGCACCACCGACAGTATATCCCTTTAATCCTGCATCCTGGATCAGCTTACCTGCAAAATATCCTTCTGGTCTTTTAAAAGTACTCCCTGCACTCGGAAATTCCAAAGGCTGTTTCTCTCTTCTTGCTCTCGCCAGCTCATCCATCCTCGCCCGTATTTCCTCTGCATTTCCTCTGCTAAACTTAAAACGTGCAGAAAGAACTACATAGCCTTTTTCAAAAATACAACTATGACGATAGGAAAGTTCTAACTCCTCTCCTGTTAATGTAAGAAATTCTCCATCCTGTGTTAGCACCTCTGCATCAAGAAGGACATCCTTAATCTCTCCGCCATATGCTCCGGCATTCATGGCAACGGCTCCTCCAACGGAACCTGGAATTCCCGCCGCAAATTCAAAGCCTGTAAGTTCTTCATTAAGAGCCGTTCTGGCAGTTCTGCTAAGTAACGCCCCTGCCTGAACTTCAACTACTGTATCCTGCACAGAAATATCCTGAAAATTCTTACCTATCTGGATGATAACTCCACGAAAACCCTCGTCTGATACCAGCAGGTTACTTCCATTACCCATAACAAAAAAAGGAACCCCTGATTCTTTCGCACAACAAACCGCACTCCTGATTTCTTCCTTTGTTGCCGGCTGAACAAAAACATCAGCCGGACCGCCAATAGAAAAACTCGTGTGCTTATTCATCGGTTCCTGCTCTGTAACTGTTCCTGATTTAATCTGCTCTCTCAAATTCTGAAGGAATTCCTTATTCATAATATCTCCTATTATCTCCTATCTAAAACACATATAACAACTATATAGTTGCATCCTATATTTAGATACACACTATATGATACTCTAAAACGATTGGAAGTACAATGTGGAAAAAACACAAAATAAAAGGGAGCTTTTCTTCTCCCTTTAGATAAAATGCCAAAAAAAGCTAATATTTTTGCTATCATTCCAAACGTATACAGTACAAAAAAGTATCGTTTATAATTAGCCTTATAAAATCTCAAGCAAAAAATTACTCTTTCTACAAGTCAATACTTTTCGTGTACTTTATTATTAACAGCAACTATATCCGTACACGAAAAGTACCTTTATAAAGCTATATTATTCGTTCTCCTGAGTTTCCTCATTATTAGAAAGACTACCTGTCACACGATTATAAAGCTCCTGAGCTGCATTATATCCCATCTTCTTTGCACGGTAATTAATTGCGGCAGACTCTACGATAACCGCAAGGTTACGACCCGGACGAATCGGAATAGAATAACAAACAACCTTATTACCAAGAAATTCGATATATTCTTCATCAAGACCAAGTCTGTCGTAATTAGCCTCTCTGTTCCAATCTTCTAAGCGAATAACCATATCTATCGTCTGGTTATACATCACGCTCTCCACACCAAACAAAGTCTTCACATCAACAATACCAATACCACGAAGCTCTATAAAATGTCTTGTAATATCAGGTGATGTTCCCAGTAATGTATCGTCACTGATCTTACGGATCTCAACCACATCATCTGATACCAGACGATGTCCACGATGAATCAGCTCCAGAGCAGCTTCACTCTTTCCGATTCCGCTCTCGCCCATGATCAGAACACCTTCTCCATATACATCAACCAAAACACCATGAATAGAAATACGTGGAGCAAGCTCCTCACTCAGCCAGCGTACAGAATTCGCAATAAAATCTGATGTTGTCATCTCTGTTGTAAAAATCGGAACCCCATTTTTCTCTGCCATATCAAGCATCTGTGGAAATGGCTCTAATCCCCTGCAAAAAACAAGACACGGAATATTAAAAGTGAAAATCTTCTCACAAAGTGGTACGATTGAATCCGGTTCGATCTGCTTCATGTATGCCGCCTCAACATTACCGATGACCTGAATTCTCTCTGAATCAAAATGTTCAAAAAATCCGGCCAACTGCAAGGCAAGACGATTCACTCCTGACTGCTCAATCATAATATTATCCGTATCAATATCCGGTAAAAGACTCTTTAGTCTCATCTTTTTTACAAATTCTGTAAGTTTTACTTTGTACATAATCTCCTCCGTATCATCCGCTTTTCGTCAAAATGTCAGTATGCATATATCAGTATCTACACTAATACGTTTATCATACCACATCCCCATTTTTTTTAGAAGTATCCGCATGAAAAAAGCGATAAATTTCTTCTGCTGTTCTTTTTGTAATTCCACCCACCTTACAAAGCTCCTCTACCGAAGCCTCTTTTATCTTTCCGATATCTTTAAAATACTTCATAAGACTCTTTCTTCGTGCCGGACCAATTCCTTTAATGTCATCAAGGACCGAGTGTACCTGTTCCTTTCCACGGATTGCTTTATGATAAGTAATTGCGAAACGATGTGCCTCATCCTGAAGGCGGGTTATCATACGGAATGCTTCTGAGTTTTTAGGAAAATCAATGATTTCATTTTGATAATATAAACCTCTTGTACGGTGAAAATCGTCCTTTACCATACCACAGACCGGAATATTTAAGCCCAGTTTTTCAAGAACCTTCACCGCAATGTTTACCTGTCCTTTTCCTCCATCCATCATAAGAATATCCGGAAAACGGGTAAAGCTTCCAAGTGACATATCAAGTCCTTTTTCCTCTCGCTCTCTCTGTTCTCTTATACCGTGTGAAAATCTTCTTTCTAAAGCTTCCTCCATGCAGTGATAATCATCCGGTCCCGCTACCGTCTGTATCTTAAACTTTCGGTAATCACTCCTTTTGGCTTTACCTTTTTCAAAAACAACCATAGATGCGACATTCTCATATCCATTCGTATTAGAAATATCAAAAGCTTCCATACGGTTTAGATTTTTAATACCAAGAAGCTGCTCTAATTCATGAACGGCACCAATAGTCCGACGTTCCTCCCGTTTCAGCTTCTCACTGTCCTGAAGTAATACATTTTGTGCATTCTTTCTTGCAAGTTCCATCATCTGATGCTTGCTTCCTCTCTTTGGCATAATGAAACTTACTTTAGAACCTCTCTTATCTGAGAGCCATTTTTCAAGAATCTCCTCATCAAGAATCTCTTCCTGTGTCAATATTTCTTTCGGGATAAATGGTGTTCCAACATAAAACTGCTTAATGAAATCCGTCAGAATCTCCTGTTTTTCACTATCTCCGATCCCTGTCATATGAAAATGATCCCTGCCGAGAAGCTTACCACTTCGAATAAAAAATATTGCCACAACTGCCTCATCATTTGCTTTGGCAAGAGCGATAATATCTCTGTCATCTCCACCGGTATCATTAATCTTTTGCTTCTCACCAATTCTCTTTACATTTTCAATCAGGTCCCGGTATTCTGCTGCCTGTTCAAATTCCAGTTCCGCTGCCGCTTTTTTCATTTTTTCTTCCAGACTGTTTATGATTTCCTTCTCATCACCATTCAAAAACTTTAATGCCTTATCTACATGACTTCGATACTCTTCTCTTGAAATGTAATTCTGACATGGAGCATCGCACTGATTTATCTGATGATAAAGACAGGGCCGGCCTTTCCCTATCTCTTTAGGTAAAGACCGGCTGCAGCTCCGTATTTTGTATACTTTTCTCATTAGTTCAATTGTATCTTTTACCGCACCCGCACTTGTATACGGACCGAAATATTTCGATTTATCCCTCTTCACCTGGCGGCAAAATAAAATTCTTGGATAATCTTCCTGTACCGTAACACGGATGTAAGGATAACTTTTATCATCCTTCAACATCGTATTATAATGTGGACGGTGTTCTTTAATCAGATTACATTCCAAAACCAGAGCTTCTAACTCTGAGTCTGTGATGATATATTCAAAATAAGCAATATGAGAAACCATGTGCTGGATTTTTACACTCTTATTATAACTGCTCTGAAAATACTGACGCACACGATTCTTAAGGATTCGTGCCTTGCCTACATAGATAATCTCATCTTTGGCATTATGCATCAGATAAACACCCGGCTTCGCCGGAAGTTTTTTCAGCTCTTCCTGAATATCAAACATAACTTATTCTTCCTGCTTTACTTCCTCACTGTCTTCTTTTTCGGTAACTTTATGTGCATCCTGGCTGTCCGCATCTTTTAATGGTGATTCTTCTGATACCGTTTCTGCTTCGGATAACTCTGTTTCCTCCTTATCCTCTTCAACACTTTCCGGTTCATCTTTCTTTAAAGATTTATTATAAATCTCCATAAATTCCTTACCGGTAATCGTCTCTTTCTCAATCAGAAACTCTGCGATCTCATCCATAACTTCTCTGTGGTCTTCAATAATCTTTTTCGCCTTATCGTATGCCACCTTCAGCATCTCTTTTACTTCTTCATCAATGAGTGCTCCCGTTGCATCTGAACAGTTCATCACTGCACGACCATCAAGATAACGATTCTGTATAGATTCAAGACCCATAAGACCGAATCTCTCGGACATACCGTACTGTGTTACCATCGCTCTTGCGATCTGTGTTGCTCTTTCGATATCATTCGATGCTCCTGTTGTAACAGAATGGAAGACAACTTCTTCTGCTGCACGGCCACCGAAAAGTGTCACCAGCTCTCCGAGCATCTGCTCTTTGCTCATAAGATATTTCTCTTCTTCCGGAACCTGCATCGTGTAACCAAGTGCTCCCATCGTTCTTGGAACGATCGTAATCTTTTGTACCGGTTCTGTATTCTTCTGTACGGCGATTGCCATCGCATGACCGACCTCATGATAGGCAACTATTTTCTTTTCTTCCTCGCCAAGAATACGATCTTTCTTCTCTTTACCTGCAATAACTACTTCTACTGCCTCTAAAAGATCTTTTTGAGATACTGCTTCCCTTCCAGCTTTTACCGCTGCAAGTGCTGCCTCATTAATCATATTCGCAAGGTCCGAACCAACTGCACCGGAAGTTGCCAGTGCAATCTCATCAAAGTTAACCGTCTCATCCATCTTAACGTTCTTAGCATGTACTTTTAACGTTTCAACTCGTCCCTTTAAATCCGGTCTTTCTACGATAACCCGCCGGTCAAAACGCCCCGGTCTGAGAAGTGCCTTATCCAGTACTTCCGGACGGTTTGTTGCTGCCAAAATAACCAGACCCTTTGAAGAATCAAATCCATCCATCTCTGCAAGCAATGCATTCAATGTCTGCTCACGCTCGTCATTACCGCCACCATAACGGCTGTCACGGCTTTTACCGATTGCATCGATCTCATCAATAAAAATGATACATGGTGCCATAGACTGTGCCTGCTTAAATAAATCACGCACACGGGATGCACCAACGCCGACAAACATCTCTACAAAGTCAGAACCACTTAATGAAAAGAATGGTACATTTGCCTCTCCTGCAACTGCCTTTGCCAGTAAAGTTTTACCGGTTCCCGGAGGTCCTACTAACAACGCTCCCTTAGGAAGTCTCGCACCGATCTCAATGTATTTGCCCGGATTATGCAGAAAATCAACCATTTCCGTAAGACTTTCCTTCGCCTCATCCTGTCCGGCTACATCTGCAAAAGTAACTCCTGTCTTTTTCTCAACATAAACCTTCGCATTGCTTTTTCCAACGCTTCCCATCATGCCGCCGCCCTTGCCAATTCCACGCATAACGAAATACATCATTCCATAAATCAGCACAAATGGAAGTACATAACTTACAAGAACAGAAAGAATCGCATTAGAACCACTGCTGTCCTGCTGCTCATAAGAACTGATCTTATTTTGATCCTCTGCTTCTTTTAATCGGTTGACAAGAAGTGCGTCATTCATAGAAACGGCATAATAGGTTGTCTTCATCAACGGATTCTGTTGTGTTTTCGGTTCAATATAAATCTTGCGATCTGCTACCTGTACCTTTTTAATCTCTCCTTTATCCAGCATAGTAAGAAACTTACTATATGAAATCTTCTTCTGCGAACCGTTCTTATAGCGGCTCATCACAGAGGTAAAGAGAGCGGTAATTCCAAGACAAACGACCAGCAGGATAATCGCTGATTTTATATTTTTCTTTTTGTTTGGATTATCATTCTTATTATTTTTATTGTCCATTTACGCCTCCATGACGTTTTATAATTTCTTTAATACCTCAATGGCATCTTTCATATAATTATTTTCAACGTACTCAATCTTTCCTGCATCACAGGCTGCAGCAAGAGCCGGGTCCATTGGAAGCTTAGCCAGAACAGGAACAGCATATTGTGCTGCAATCTCATCAATATGACTTTCTCCAAATACCTTAATCTGCTTACCACAATCAGGACACTCTACATAACTCATATTCTCCACTAAACCAAGAATAGGAACATTCATCATTCTTGCCATATTCACAGCCTTCTCTACGATCATTCCAACTAATTCCTGTGGGGAAGATACGATTACGATACCATCCAGAGGAATAGACTGGAAAATAGTCAGTGGCACATCACCAGTTCCCGGAGGCATATCAATAAACATATAATCAACATTATGCCATAATGTCTCGCCCCAGAACTGCTTGATTACTCCACCAAGAACAGGCCCTCTCCAGATTACAGGATCTGTCTCATTCGCAAGCATGAGGTTAACAGAAACAATATCAATTCCACATCCTGTTGTACCTGGCAAAATCAATCCATCTGCATTCCCTACAAGATTCATAGAAAGACCAAAAGCCTTTGGAATAGACGGACCTGTAATATCTCCATCTAAAATAGCTGTCTTATAGCCTTCTCGCATAGAAGCTGTTGCTAAAAGAGAAGTTACCATAGATTTACCTACGCCACCTTTACCGGATACAACACCGATAACCTTCTTTACAGAACTTCCCTGACTTAACTTTACAAGAAAATCTTCTGGTTTAGACTCTCTTTCTGCACAGCTTTCTCCACAACTGCTGCAATCATGTGTACATTCGCTCATAATATTTACCTCTCCTTAACTAAATGTTTAATAAAATATCTCTCAGTTTTACCTGACTCATCCCTTATGCATCTGCTCTAAAATTTCTTTGACATTCTTCTGAATATCTCCCTCAAATACAGCCGAACCACATACAAATATATTAGCTCCACATTGTGCGATCTCTGCTACATTCGAAGCCTTTACTCCACCATCAACCTGAATGTTCACATCAAGCTTCCTTTCTGTGATCATCTTGCGAAGCTCTCTGACCTTCTCACCGCAATAAGGAATATATTTCTGTCCTCCAAATCCTGGATTTACAGTCATAACCAGTACCATATCAAGCTCCGGCAGAACATATTCAATTGCAGAAAGCGGCGTTGCGGGATTAATGGCTACCGCTGCCTTCTTACCACAATCCTTGATCTGATGAACAACCCTGTCAAGATGTGTGCATGTTTCTGCATGTACTGTAATAATATCTGCCCCTGCTTTCGCAAAGTCTTCAATATATCTTCCCGGCTCTTCTATCATTAAATGTACATCGAAAGTGGCATCTGTCAATGGTCTCAGTGCCTTAATTACAGGATTTCCAAAGGAAATCTGCGGAACATACATTCCATCCATAACATCGATATGCACATATTCTGCTCCGGCATCAATAGCAGCCAGAACATCTCTGCCTAAATTCGCAAAATCCGCAGATAAAATAGACGGTGCTAATATCTTCTTCATTGCTACCTCCTTAATTCTAAAAATGTCATATGATACCCTGACACTTTATAATTTAAATGATAAGACAAAGTCTCACAGTATATCTTAACATAATCGTCAGATACTGCAAGACGAAAATCATAAAACTGTGAAAAAAACCTGTGAAATTTGCAATTATTCTTCTGCTTATGCTACACTATAATTCAATCACGAATCACATATCAGATTCGTATATCAACAAAACATTATTCAAAATAATCATAAGGCTATATCAGATGTGATTATTTTAACCGTGAAAGGAGTTTATCATGCGTTTTTTTGACCCTACGAATACTTATGCAGAAAAAAATTGTGTACAAAACCATAAAAAAGAGCTTCTTGCCCTGGGTACACGAGCATTTGTCATCACCGGACACAGCTCTTCTAAAAAAAATGGTTCTCTTGATGATGTTATCCATGTTTTAGAAGAAGCTTCTGTCCCATACAAGGTTTTTAACGAAATCGAAGAAAATCCATCTGTTGAGACTGTAGTAAAAGCTGCAGAAATCGGAAAAGAATTCAAAGCAGATTTTGTTATCGGCATCGGTGGCGGCTCTCCATTAGACGCATCAAAAGCAATTGCTTTATTAATAGCCAATCCTGAAGAAACCGGAGACTGCTTCTATGTCGAAAAAGATTTAAAAGCACTTCCGATCGCTGCTGTCCCAACAACCTGCGGCACCGGTTCTGAAATTACACCGGCTGCTGTTTTAACTCGCCATGACACACAGACAAAGAAGAGTATTTCCTACAAGCTTTTCCCTGACCTTGCACTCATTGACGGTAAATATTTACTTTCCGCAAGTAAAAAGCTTTTAATCAACACCTGCGTAGATGCACTTGCACATGCGGTTGAAAGCCGTGTAAATATTCAGACCAACATATATAATCAGATGTTTTCAAACTATGCTTTAAAGCTCTTTGGAGAAAGCATTTCTTTCCTTCGTTGTGATGATGAACTCACAGAAGAACTTGCTGAAAAGTTAATGCTTACCTCCACGATTGCAGGAATGGCCATCGCACAAACCGGAACTTCTATTCCTCATGCATTAAGCTATGATGTAACTTACCATAATGGAGTTGCACACGGAAAAGCCTGCGGTATTTTCCTCACTGCTTATCTTCGTGTATATGCAAAGCACAAACCGGAAGATGTAGATGTGATCTTATCCCTCTTAGGCTTTAAAACACTTGATGATTTTGCTGCTTTCCTAAAAGAAATCTTAGGAACAGTAACTCTTACAGAAAGAGAAGTCCTCTTCTATACTGACCGCATGATGGAGAATACATCAAAATTGGCCACATGTCCTTTTGAATTAACAAGGGAAGATATCGAGAAGATTTACCACGAGTCTATCGAAGTTTGCTAACAGGCAGAAAAACAAAACACCATAGCATCTTATAGGATACTATGGTGTTTTGTTTTTCGTCTGTCTGCCAGTTCCCCGGCTTTATATTATCGTCCTAAAATCTGAGCGATTTCAAATTCATACTGGTCTACATCTTTTGCCATTCCAAGTGCATCTTCGATATCATAGTCAATGTACTGACCATTACGATATCCTACTACTCGGTTTGTTGCACCACTGCAAAGCAGATCTACCGCTAAAGCTCCCATGTAAGAAGCGTATACTCTGTCTTTTGCTGTTGGATTTCCACCTCTTTGCATATGACCAAGAATACTTGCTCTTGTCTCTACACCAGTTGCCTGCTCGATTCTCTTAGCCATTCCGTAAGAATGTCCAACACCTTCTGCGTTGATGATCAGATGATGTTTTTTACCGAGTGCCTTTTTCTCAAGAATACTTTCAATTAATTCATTTTCAAGTTTTGGTCTGTTTCCGTCAAAACGTTCTGGGATTAAAATATCCTCAGCACCGGAAGCAATACCACACCATAATGCAATATATCCTGCATTTCTTCCCATTACCTCGATAATAGAACATCTTTCATGGGATGTAGATGAATCACGAATCTTATCAATTGCCTGCATTGCTGTGTTTACAGCAGTATCGAAACCGATTGTGTATTCTGTGCATGCGATATCTAAGTCAATTGTTCCAGGAAGAGCTACTGTGTTAATTCCCTGTGCGGATAATTTCTGTGCTCCACGGAAAGAACCGTCACCACCGATAACAACAAGTCCGTCAATGTTATGGCTTCTTAAAATCTCTGCTGCTTTTTGCTGATACTCTAACTGTTTAAATTCTTCACATCTTGCTGTAAATAAAGCTGTACCACCACGAGAAATAATGTCACATGTGAATTCCTTCTTCATATCAAAAATTTCATCGTTTAACAGTCCGCTGTAACCACGATAAATTCCCTTTACGTCGATTCCTTTTGCCCATGCTGTTCTGGCTACTGCTCTAAGTGCGGCATTCATGCCCGGAGCATCTCCACCACTTGTTAAAATTCCAATTGTCTGAACTGCGCTAGTATTATTCATCTAACGTTACCTCCATTTCATAATTCCCTAAGCTTACTCTCTAACGATTACATATATTATCTCTTTTTTTCAGATTTTTCAATACTCTTCTCACGAACCTTTACATTTTTTTCGCCAAAAAGTGATTTTAAATCAAAAAATACGTCATTTTTTGCGGAAATATTTTCGTAAGCTGGAAGTCTCTTTATCGCTTTTTCTTTTTTGGAAAAAATAACAATTTCATCATTTCCCGGATATTTTCTGATAACTTCATATAGTTTTTGTTGTTTTTCTGTAAATTCTCCGATGTCTGCTGTCTGAATCCAAACTTCCTTTGGAATCTGGTCAATCGGGACAATACGTTCTGCAATAAGCTTTCCACTTTCCTCAGAAACAGAAGCTCTTCCCTTTACATAAATGCCCTGATCTTCCACAAGGTATGGCTTTACATTCTGATATATCGTCGGAAATACGATAATTTCTACCGTGCCATATAAATCCTCCAGTGTGATAAATGCCATATTCTGATTATTTTTTGTAAGCTTTGCTGTAACATTACTGACAAGACCACCAACAACATAATGTTGTCCATCCCGCACAACCGCACGGCCACTTTCTTCGTCCGGCTCAAAATCTGTAGACTTCGCTGTCGTCTGTGTTTCAAGAGAATCCATATATTTTTGCAGGGGATGTCCACTTACATAAATACCAAGAACTTCTTTCTCCAATGCCAGCTTCTGTGCATCGTCATACTCCCCGACATCAGGATATTGCATCTCATACTCTTTTTTCTCTTCTTCTGAGAAAAAATCAAATAATGACATCTGGCCGCTGATAGATTCTTTTCGTTCCCGATTGACCTCTTCAAGCACGACCGGATATACGAGCATCTGCTGCTTTCTTGTTTTTTTAAAACTGTCTAACGCTCCGGATTTGATGAGATTTTCGATTGTACGCTTATTAATCTCTTTGGAAGTGAGCCTTTCCATAAAATCTTTTAAATCTTTATATTTTCCGTTTTCATTTCTTTCCTGCGTCATTGCATCAATTACATTTTTTCCAAGACTTTTAATTGCTGCAAGACCATATCGAATGGAATCACCCGCAACGGAGAAGCCAGCTTCCCCCTCGTTAATATCTGGCGGTAAAATAGGAATGCCCATCACTCTACAGGTATTAATGTACTCTGTAATCTTCTTTGGATTTGTAATAACAGAAGTTAACAACGCAGCCATAAATTCTACCGGATAATAGCAACGCAGCCATGCCGTCTGGTAAGAAACAACCGCATAGGCAGCCGCATGCGATTTGTTAAAGGCATATTTGGCAAAATCGATCATTTCATCAAAAATCTTATTCGCTGTTTCTTCAGAAATTCCCCTTCTGATACAACCTTCTACACCTTCTTCCTCATTACCGTAAACGAAATTCTGACGTTCTCTTGCCATGACATCGCCCTTTTTCTTGGACATAGCTCGACGCACAAGATCGCTTCGTCCAAGCGTGTATCCGGCAAGACGCATTACAATCTGCATAACCTGTTCCTGATAAACGATACATCCGTAAGTAGGTGCAAGAATTTCTTCCAGCTCCGGACAGGTATACTGAATCGAATCCTGATTCTGCTTTCCCTTGATATACTTTGGAATAAAATCCATCGGACCCGGACGATATAAAGAAATACCTGCAATCACATCTTCCAGGTTTGTCGGTTTTAACTCTTTCATGAAAGACTTCATTCCTGCACTTTCCAACTGGAATACGCCCTCTGTCTTACCCTGTCCGATCATCTCATATACTTTGGCATCATCATAATCAATTGTATCAATACTAAAAGCCTGCCCCAGCTTCTGTCCGATCATTCGGGCAGCATCCTGAATCACAGTCAGAGTACGCAGTCCGAGAAAGTCCATCTTCAGAAGTCCTAACTCCTCAATTGTTGTCATCGTAAACTGTGTCGTAATAACATTATCTGCCCCTCTTGAAAGTGGGACAAATTCATCCAGCGGTTTTGAACCGATTACGACACCAGCGGCATGAATGGATGTATGTCTCGGTAATCCCTCCAGACGCATCGACATATCAATAAGATTCTTTACCATCTCATCACTCTCATATGCCTGCTTTAATTCCGGATTAGATTTCAAAGCTTTTTCAATCGTTATACCAAGCTCCATCGGTATCATCTTAGCGACATTATCCACCTGTGCATAAGGAATGTCGAGTACACGACCAACATCACGCACTGCCATACGTGCTGCCATCGTACCGAAAGTTACAATCTGAACTACTTTATCTTTTCCATACTTTTCATAGACATAATCAATGACTTCCTGCCTTCTCTCATAGCAAAAGTCAATATCAATATCCGGCATGGATACACGCTCCGGATTTAAAAAACGCTCAAAAATAAGCTGGTATCTGATTGGATCAATGTTCGTAATTTCAAGGCAGTAGGAAACAATACTTCCCGCTGCACTTCCTCGTCCCGGTCCAACCGCGATCCCCTGACTTTTTGCAAAACGAATAAAGTCCCATACAATCAGGAAATAATCAACATATCCCATATTCTTTATCGTACTAAGTTCATAGGACAGCCTTTCCTGTAATTCTTTCGGTGGCGGATCTCCATATCTTTTTACAAGACCTGTCTCGCAAAGCTCCTTTAAGTAAGAAAATGCATCATAGCCTTCCGGCACATCAAACTTCGGCACTTTTTGTTCACCAAAAACGATCTCCACATTGCATCGCTCGGCAATCTTATGGGTATTATCCATCGCTTCTCTCGCATACGGAAAGACTTTTTGCATTTCATTTTCGGACTTTAGATAATACTGCCCTCCTTCGTAACGCATTCTATCTTTGTCCGAAACTCTTTTTCCGGTCTGTATGCAAAGTAACAGATCATGTGGAACCGCATCCTCTTCTCTGATATAATGCACATCATTGGTGACAACCATCGGAATTCCAAGTTCTTTTGAAAGCCGTATAAGACTGGTATTTACCTGTGTCTGCTCACGAATACCGTGGTCTTGCAACTCAAGAAAAAAATTATCCTCTCCAAAAATATCTCGCATTTTACCTGCTGCTGCTCTCGCTCCATCAAAATCTTCTTTTAAGATCTTATTTGGAATCTCTCCTGCAAGGCAGGCACTTAATGCAATAATACCCTCGTGATACTTTTCCAGCACTTCATAGTCTACCCTCGGCTTATAATAATATCCCTCCGTAAACCCTCTTGTCACGATTTTCATCAGATTCTTATAGCCCTGATTATTCTCTGCAAGCAAAACAAGATGATAATATCTGTCTTCTCCTCTTCCCTGCTCTCTGTCAAATCTCGAACCCGGTGCCACATAAATCTCACAACCAAGAATCGGTTTTATTCCTACTTCTTTTGCCTTTTTATAAAAATCAATCACACCATACATGACTCCGTGATCTGTAATGGCGATACTGTCCATCCCAAGCTCTTTTGCCCTCGGCAGAAGCTCCTTGATCTTACTGGAACCGTCCAGCAGACTGTACTCCGTATGCACATGTAAATGCGTAAATGCCATAGGTGTCTCTTCCTCCTCTTACAACATTTCGACAAATGCTGTCATTCTCGTATTGAGCTGTCCGATATCCTCCTGTGAATAATCGGTCTCCACATGAATATACGGAACGCCCTTTCCTTTTACAAACTTTTCAATACTCTTTGCCTCCACATTATATGTGTGGCATGCCTGCAATGTCATTTCCACAACACCATCAATCTGATATTCTTCTATTAATCTTCCGATCAATTCATAACGATTCTTATTCGGTGTCATAACAGAACAGCCAATCTGAAGATATCTTTCCGCAATCGCCTCATAAATATCCTCTGCTGATTCATCTATTAAACGGTCAACCGACTTTGTACCGCCACAATTTTCATAAGCAACAACAATCGCACCATTCTCCTCAAGCGCTTTAACAACTTTCATAGGTGCTCCGCTGCTTGGGCATCCGGTTAAAAGAATCCTCTTCTTTTTCGGCATTTTTTCGTTCTCTTCATACTCTTTCATAATCTTTTCACGAAGCGCATTGATTTCTTCTGGAACCTTTTCTTTATCAAAACGGAACTGACTTCCATATAATACATTAAACAATTCCTGTCCATTCATCGGTGCCGGATCATTTTTCATAACTTCATAAAGATTTTTAAGTGCAATTCTGTTTTCATTCATCATATGAACTGCCTTACGAACGTTCTGCTCTGTAATCTCTACTTCGAAAGTCTGCTCCAGATAAGATTTAAACTTAAGAATCTCTTCTTTCCAAAACTTTAATGCCGTTTCACTCTGGCTGTTTGGAAGCTCCATCACATAAACATTTTTAAACTCGCTCATCAGTTCATACATCTTTTTCTTTCCATCACAGGTCGTCTCTCCAACTACCACATCCGAAAAATAAAAGAAGGGACACTTATCTGATACCGCAAAACCATAACTTGCCTTTACCATAGGACATAAATTTCTTGGCAAATCTCTCTCCGCCACCGGAATCGTCTCATCAGATGTAGAACAAAGTCCTACCGTAACAGCTCCCATAGCCATCGCAATCTCCTGTGGAAAATATGTACAGTATGCTCCTATAACCGGAATATTCTTATCCTTAAGCTCCTTCATCGTTAAAAAAGAATTCTTTCTCTGTTCCGCAAAATCTTCAAAAATCTCCGGCAGTGCTTTAATTAATTCCATAATACTTATCCCTTTCTCAATAATTGAAATCTATATCTTATTATAATATATTACTATCAAAAAATAATCCCTGTCAAATTATACATAAGAAGATTTCCACACGATATTTTATCATATTACAGCATCACAATCCATATTTTCCAATCGAACACCCATGATACTTGATACACGATTGTGAGCAGTGTCAGCGAAACGAGTTTCTTCATTATTATAATATGTTTGATAACACCATGTCAGATAATACTCTTTGAAGCAGACAGCTCCCTTTTCATCAGTTCTCCATTCCTGCATTTATTACAAGTAGAAACAAGAACGATATTTTTATAACAATTTCTCCATGTTTTCTTTCTCTTTTTCCTATTTCTTCCTTGAATTTTTGCCAAGTAATATGTTATACTTTTTTTAGAAAGAAAGAGGTGTTTCAAATGACAGAACGTCAGTCCAAACTCATTAAATTGGTAAATCTTTATCAAAAAATCGAAGTGAGTCGTTTAGCTGAACTTTTAGATGTGTCTCAGGTAACCATCCGTAAAGACCTTGACCATCTTGAAGAAGAGGGACTTTTATCAAGAGAACATGGCTACGCTTTAATTAAGAATGCCAATGATATTAATACTCGTTTAACTATAAATTACGACAAAAAGATCGAGATCGCTACAAAGGCTGCCGAGATGGTTTCCAACGGCGAGACTGTCATGCTGGAATCTGGTTCTACTTGTACTTTACTTGCAGAACAGCTTGCCAAGTTAAAAAAAGATATTACCATTATAACAAATTCAGCATACATAGCTATCCGCATTCGTGATCTTCCTATTCGTAAAGTCATACTTCTTGGTGGCGAATACCAAAAAGAATATCAGGGAATGGTAGGACCGCTTGTTCGCAAATGTGCAAAGGAATTCTATGTAGATAAATTCTTTGTAGGTACAGACGGATTCATTCCGGATGCCGGCTTTACCTGCGATGACCTGATGCGTGTCGAAACAATGAAATATATGGAAGATTCCGCCAATCGTATGATTATTCTCGCAGACTCCAGTAAGTTCAGCCAGAAAGGTGTCGTGATCCAGACAACCTTCTCTGAAATCGATACTGTCTGTACCGATGCCGATATTCCAGAAGATGCATTAGAGAACTTAAAGAGACATAATATTAACGTAGAGATTGCGGAATAACTACTAATTTGTAGATTTCGTATAGACGAAAAAAGAAATAATACCCTATCCCATCTGCTCTGTAGTCGCTGTGTTTAAAATGCTCGTCCGCATCTTAATCACGCTCCGAAGCCGCATCTGGGATAGGGCATTATTTCTTTTTTCTGACTATCTAAATCTACAGTTTTATTAAAGAAAATTTAAAAACCCCGAAAGACACATCTGCTATACCTGTGACTTTCGGGGTTCTGTTTTTGTTGGAAGACATCCTTTATCCTCTTACATCTCCATTTAAAAACAGAAATTAATATGTTATAGTAAAAACAATTTTATAAAATATTTAAAACTATTCAGCTATATGTACTTTCGGAATCTTTTTGTGCTTGATTTTGTGAGAAAGACTCCGAGAGTACATCTATATTTTAAGGAGGCTTCCAATGTTAAAATCATATGATAAGGTATTAGACAATGTCGCCTGGATAAAACAGGCAACAATATACAAAGAAACTACCGTTACAACAAAAGCAAAAATATTTTATTTCCATGGTGGAGGTCTTCTTTACGGTTCCAGAAAAGATTTACCTGAAAAACACATTTCCGTTATTACTCAGGCAGGTTATGAAATCATTTCTTTTGATTATCCCCTTGCTCCGGCAGCGGATCTTGAACAAATTGTTCCTGATATATGCGATTCAATAAATACAGCCTGTAATGAAACCTCTTTACCATATTTTTTATGGGGACGATCTGCAGGTGCATATCTGTGCCTTATTGCCGCTGCCAGTGGAACTCTCACAAGGAATCCTCTTGGAATTCTCTCCTATTATGGATACGGTCTTTTCTGCGATAACTGGTTTAGTGAACCGAGTAATTATTACCGAACTCTTCCTCTGATAAGTGCAGCTTGTCTTGACCATCTCCCGAAAACACTTCATGCTGAAGGAGATTTAGAAACACATTACAGTGCCTATGTTTATGCCCGTCAATCGGGTGTCTGGAAAGATTTAATATATAGAGGACGGGAGAAGTTTTTCTATTTAAATTATTCACTCCGCACATGCAACGAATTACCATGCCCATTATTTGCCGCACATTCCACAGGTGATACGGATGTTCCTTTTGAAGAATTTGTTGAATTATGCAATCACTATCATCCCAAACGTTTCATAGCATCTGGAAATATCCATGATTTTGACCGCGATCCAGACAATACATTTACGGATTCTCTCCTGGAATCAACTATCGAATTTCTGGAAAAATATGTATAGCATATACAAAGATGCATAAAAGGCTATATCAGATGGGGGATTGACTCCCCACTGATCCTGATTTGTTGCTCGTCACCTACAGAGGTGGGAGTCATCTCACATCTGATATATATAAATGTACAAGGAGAAATATTTATGATTAATTTTATTACTACGACTTCCGATTATTCTCTTTCTCTATTACAAAAATATCGGCAGGGAGTCGTTCATTCTATCTATAGAAAAACAATAAATCTTTTGATGGGAACACATCTTTTATCTCTTCAGGCAGCAGATTCTCCCAAATCTCCCCTGAGCTTGATTACAACATGTAGTGCAGAAGAAATGAAGACTCTTCCTGTTAAAAAAAATAATTCTGTTATTTTCACCGACAATATGCTGCAAATAGGTGATAACTGTTATTTTTCCATGAAAGACGTTGTTTCCCACAATTTAGAACTTCATGGTGCCTTATCTGATAAAGAAATATGTAAATTGAAAGACACTATCCTTTCTATACTATCAGCTCAGGAGAAAGGAAGTTTTGAGCTTCTTTTTTCCCATCCTGAAAAAGCAGATGATATTCTTTTTCTTTCTGCAGCAAAAAAATGGCTTGAGGATGCTTCCCATGCTCTGTCTATTTCAAACTGGGAAAAATCTGCACAGTCCCTCTGCCGCCTGATTGGACTTGGACTTGGATTAACACCAGGTGGCGATGATTTTCTCTGTGGTGTTCTGGCTGGAATTATTTTTTCGAATAAAGAGACGCATCCATTTTCCCTGATTTTGCGTCAAAAGATTTCTGAATCTCTTTTAAACACAAATGAAATCAGC
>CAKREJ010000006.1 GCA_934317185.1 uncultured Anaerobutyricum sp.
GATTCCCCCGGTTTTCTACCTGATTTGGATTAGACAGAAAAATAAAAAGTATCTTATAGCAGATGTGACCTCGGAGCCAGTATTGAATGCGAGCTTTTATGCAAGCATTCAAGATGCAGCGACTACTGGCACAGATGCTATAAGATACTTTTTATTTTTCGTCCGTCACCTCTTCAAATCAGGATTGTTTTATAAATTTTTTTATGTTATTATTAAATAAAATGTCGAGGAGAGGAGAGTAAGCGATGAAAAGACAAGATTATTTGTCGTGGGATGCTTATTTTATGGGAGTGGCCCTTCTTTCTGCACAGAGAAGTAAGGATAACAATACGCAGGTTGGTTCCTGCATCGTAAATCCTCATAATAAGATTCTTTCTATGGGATATAACGGGATGCCTACAGGATGTAATGATGACAGGATGCCGTGGGAAAGAAGGGGAACACCACTTGATACGAAGTATCTGTATGTATGTCATGCAGAGTTGAATGCGATTCTTAATTATAGTGGCGGTTCGTTAAGAGGAGCACGTATTTACACTACATTATTTCCGTGTAATGAATGCACAAAGGCAATTATTCAAGCTGGGATCACAGAAGTAATTTATTATTCTGATAAATATGCAGATACAGATTCTACGATAGCAGCGAAGAGGATGCTCGATATGGTGGGTATTACTTACAGACAATATAAAAAGGAAGATAAAGAGCTGGTATTGGATTTATAATTATCATGTGGTAATCTTTGAAAATGCAGGAAACAGGTATTGTTTTCAATGGAAATAAAATATTTTATAAAAAGACTTGACATATAAACTGAGTAATGATATAGTAATTAAGGTTATTGAGTAACAGAGAAGCAGAGTGTCCACTCTCACCTTAGCACGATGGTGACTCGGGTTGATATCGTAAATATAATGAGCTGTTTTTTGACAGGGATTATGAGATATTTTGTGGATGGTCTTGTGACTGTCCATTTTTTTCTATGTTTTTCATGGGGATTTGGGCACAGGGTGTACTTGAATCTAAGGACTAATTTTTATTTTTTTATGGAGGTGTACTACTATTAACGAATTAATGATTAATGAACAGGTACGTGACAGAGAGGTCAGAGTTATCAGCAGTGAAGGAGAGCAGCTTGGAATTATGTCTTCAAAGGAAGCTATGAAGCTTGCAAGAGAAGCAGAGCTTGACCTGGTAAAGATTGCTCCGAATGCAAAGCCACCTGTGTGCAAGATTATTGATTATGGAAAATATAGATATGAGCTTGCCCGTAAAGAAAAGGAAGCAAAGAAGAAACAGAAGACAATTGATGTGAAGGAAGTAAGACTTTCACCAAATATTGATAAGAATGACCTGAATACAAAGATTAATCAGGCTAGAAAGTTTCTTTCTAAAGGCGATAAGGTTAAGGTAACTCTCCGTTTTCGCGGAAGAGAACTTGCTCATGTAAATTCCAGCAAGACAATTCTTGAGGAGTTTGCACAGCAGCTTTCAGATGTAGCTGTTGTTGATAAACAGCCTAAATTTGAAGGAAGAAGTATGATAATGTTTTTAACTGAAAAACGTTAATTAAGATTAGAAATTAGGAGGACTAATATTATGCCAAAAATGAAAACAAGCAGAGCTGCTGCAAAACGTTTTAAAAAGACAGGTAGCGGAAAGTTAAAAAGAAATAAAGCTTACAAGAGCCATATCTTAACAAAGAAATCTCAGAAGAGAAAAAGAAATTTAAGAAAAGCTGCAATGACAGATGCAACTAACGTAAAGAACATGAAGAAGATTTTACCATATCTTTAATCGTATATAGGAGGAAGTAATTAATGGCTAGAGTAAAAGGCGCAATTGGCGCAAAGAAAAGACATAACAGAACACTGAAGCTTGCAAAAGGTTACAGAGGAGCAAGATCTAAACAGTATAGAGTAGCAAAACAGTCCGTAATGAGAGCTTTAACAAGTGCTTATTCAGGAAGAAAGCAGAGAAAGAGACAGTTCAGACAGTTATGGATCGCTCGTATCAATGCTGCTGCAAGAATGAATGGTCTTTCTTACAGCAAGTTTATGTATGGCTTAAAGTTAGCAGGCGTAGAAGTTAACAGAAAGATGCTTTCCGAGATGGCAATCGCTGATCCGGCAGGTTTCACAGCTCTTGCAGAATTAGCAAAGAGCAAATTAGCTTAATGAAGATTAGGGCTAGCAGATAATATCTGCTAGCCTTTTTTATTTACAAAAAAGTTGTCCATCTATTAAATAACATTAATTTTTGTTTCTAAAGGGAGGAGATAGTTATGAAAAATGTAAAGGTTATTAAAAAAACTGCAATTTTTTTGATGGTGTTTGTTCTGGTATTCAGCTCAATTAGTGCGGCTGCGGCTGTCACCTATAAAAATGGAAATCGTACAGTGCGTTATAAAGGACCGACATATAAAGTGTATTATAATAGTAAAAGAGTTAACAGTATATCAAGACCAGGTTTAATGGTCAATGGAAACATCATGATTCCATATTGCTATACATTAGTTAAAAGAGGACCAAAAGTATCTGTTAAAAAGAATAATAAAGGAAATACATTAATACTTGCACATGATGGAAATCAAGTGACTTTTTATCTAAATAAGAAATATATCAAAGTAAACGGCAAAAGAGAGACAATTCGTACAGCTCCTTTTAAAGCTAAGATTGGAGGAACAAGTTTGATTATGGTTCCTGCAAAAAAGACTTGCCAGGAGCTGGGACTTAATTATACATACAATCCAATAAGAAAAGCAATCTATATCACAGGTAAGGCAAATACAACAAATTCATCTGCTGGTTCCTCAGCACCGATTATAAATAATGGAACGACAGTAAACAGTAATCTTCAGGCAACTTCTTTTCAAAATATGAGTACACAGGAATTTATTAATGCAGTAGGTCCGATTGCCAGAGAAGATTACAGAAAAACCGGAGTACTTGCTTCGGTGACATTAGCACAGGCAATCAATGAAAGTGGATGGGGTAAGTCTGGTCTTACACAAAGCTCTAATAATATGTTTGGAATGAAGACATCTCTTTCCGGAAATACCTGGAGTGGTTCAGCGTGGGATGGAAGAAGCTATTCAGAGGTAAAGACAACAGAAGAATATCACGGAAAAAAAGTGATCATTACTGCGAAGTTCCGTAAATATAGTTCTGTAGCACAGTCTATTGCAGACCATTCTGCTTATCTTTCTAATGCGATGAATGGTTCACATAGACGCTATATTGGTCTTACTGATACAAAGAATTATTCTACGCAACTTTCGATTCTTCAGAAAGGTGGTTATTGTACATGGTCAGGTTATGTAGCTGAATTAACAACCTTGATCAAAAAATATAATCTGACGAGTTGGGATAATTAATGTTATATGAAAGAAAAAATAAATAATCATGAGATTCCTTCTGTAAAAAAGACATTGCTTTCTATGTCTGGTTCTATTATTTTAGTAGCATTAGTCCTCGTATTCGTCTTTGGATTCAAACATTTTTTAAAAGGCAGAAATTATTCCGGAAAGATTACTTTGGAGGATGGAGTAAAGAGCAGCGAAGATGCTTCTAAAGAATATTTAGAAATGGATAAAAGTTTCCAACCAGGATATATCATGATAAAGGATGTGCCCAAAAAGGGAATTTATACTTTAAAAATATCTGAAAAAAATAAAAAAGATATGGTGTCTTTAAAAAATGGGCAAGTTTTATGGGCCGAAAAAAAGGGAGAGTATGAGGGAAAAACATATTATCGCCTGAAAAACGGCTTGTATGTATATGCCAGTGAGAAGTATACAGAAGAACTGGCTTCTTATGAAAAACTTGGTGGTTATGTAGTGATTACATATATAAGTTCTACAGGAGTCAGGTTACGGAAATGGGCAGACTTTAAAGCAGACAATATAGTGAAATCTGTTTATGTAGGAGATAAAGTTCCTGTAAAAGCAAAAGTAACGAGAAAGAATGGTGAATCCGCCTATATTACAGAAGAAGGACTTTACCTCACAACAGATATACAGTATTTGAATGATTACACAACG
This sequence comes from uncultured Anaerobutyricum sp., assembly GCA_934317185.1. GTDB lineage: Bacteria > Bacillota > Clostridia > Lachnospirales > Lachnospiraceae > Anaerobutyricum. Next base: position 4,043 of record CAKREJ010000006.1, read on the forward strand.
GAATTGTAATTTTAATATGACGAAAGAATCCCGGAAAATTTATTATGAATTTTCCGGGGTTTGTCTGTTATTGAAGAAATAGAAACAAGATTATTTTTTCTAAAGTTAAAAAAAACAAAATAATTGAAAAAATTAAAAAAATGCTTGCAATTAAAAAAATACTGTGTTATAATGAGTTTCGTCAGTGAGAGAAATACTGATAAGCAGTTGTGGCGGAATTGGCATACGCGCTAGACTAAGGATCTAGTCCGGGCTGACTGGGTACGGGTTCAAGTCCCGTCAACTGCATAAGAAGAGAGCTGAGGATAATCCTTAGCTCTTTTTTGACTTACGGAGAAGTTAAATAAAAATATGATAAATAAAAAGTCATTAATAATTATAGAAGATAGAGCCTCCGGCAATTTTTGATTTTATGATTTTTATTTTCAGGAGAAATTAATAAAAAAATGCTTGCATTAGAAAAGATGTTGTGATATAATAATTTTCGTTGGTGAGAAACACTGATGAGCAGTTGTGGCGGAATTGGCATACGCGCTAGACTAAGGATCTAGTCCGGGCTGACTGGGTACGGGTTCAAGTCCCGTCAACTGCATTGTTGGAAGAAGCTGAAGACCTTTGCGGTTTTCAGCTTTTTTTATTTTTAAAAATGCTTCAGCTTTCTTGCTGCGAGATGTACGTCATGTGTTATAGGGAAAGTTTAGCAGCTTTCTTAAAATTTTAAAATAAAAATTTAGAAAATGGGAGTTTATAATGAGTGTAATAAATGTAGAACATATTTCAAAATTATATGGAGATAAGATGGTGCTTGAAGATCTGTCTTGTAGTGTAGATGAAGGTGATAAAATTGGAATCATCGGTATTAACGGAACCGGTAAGTCTACGCTTCTTCGAATTATTGCAGGAGAAGAGGAGGCGGATGAAGGAAAGATTATTTTTTCAAAGGGTTTAACGATTGGATGGATGGGACAGAATCCAGAGTTTGATGAGGAAAGCAGCATTTTAAAGTATGTTTGTGAAGGGAAAAATATTGAAAATGACTATGGATACGAGAGCGATGCTAAGGCAATGCTTACAGTATTGGAATTAGAGAATTTTGATGAGAAGATTAAAAATCTTTCAGGTGGGCAGAAGAAGAGAGTTGCTCTTTGTAAGGTTTTATTACAGAAGCCGGATATTTTAATTTTGGATGAGCCAACGAACCATTTGGATAATAAGATGTCTGATTGGTTGGAAAATTATCTTAATAATTTCCGAGGTGTACTTCTGATGGTAACACATGATCGCTATTTTCTTGATAAAGTTACGAATCATATATGGGAAGTAGAAGGTGGCAAGGTTTACTATTATGATGAGAATTATTCTGGCTATCTGGAGCGTAAAGCAGAGAGAGAAGAAAGGGAGATGGCTTCTGAAAGAAAGAGGCAGAGTATTCTTCGAAATGAAGTAAAATGGGTAATGCGTGGAGCACGAGCACGTTCTACAAAGCAAAAGGCACGTTTGGAACGTTTTGAACAGCTAAAGGCGATGGATTCGCCAAAGGCGGCAAAGCAGGTAGAGATGGGTTCTGTAGGAACAAGGCTTGGAAAGAAAACGATAGAGTTAAATGATATTTCTAAAGCATATGGAGACAAAGTACTTTTTGAACATTTTTCTTATATATTTAAACGATTTGAAAGAATTGGATTTGTTGGCCATAATGGCTGTGGTAAGTCCACATTGATGAAGATTCTGGCTGATTTAGAAAGAACAGATTCCGGAGTGATTGAGTGGGGAGAGACTGTAAAGATTGGATATTTCGCTCAGGAATGTGAAGTGATGGATGAAAGACAGAGAGTTATCGATTATATTAAAGATGCAGCAGAATATGTGAGAACGGCAGAGGGACTGGTTAGTGCTTCTAAGATGTTAGAACGTTTTCTCTTTAGTTCAGATATGCAGTATACGCCGATTGCTAAAATTTCCGGTGGTGAGAGACGAAGATTATATCTTTTAAAGATTTTGATGCAGTCTCCAAATGTTTTAATACTGGATGAGCCAACAAATGATCTTGATATTGCAACATTACGGGTTTTAGAAGAGTTTCTTGATGAGTTTGCAGGAATTGTTATTACAGTATCGCATGATCGATATTTTCTTGATCGTATTGTTGATCGCATAGCTGCCTTTGAAAATCAAAATATTATTGTTTATGAAGGAGATTATACAGAATATCAGGAAAAGTCAGGGAAAATAGAAACAGATGCTATTGACAGTGTGAATTCTGGTTCTGGATTCCATATTAAAAAGAGTAATGAGAAGAAAAAAGAAGGAAGAGAGAGATGGCTTGCTTCTAAAAACAAAGAAAAACAGTTGAAATTTTCTTATAAAGAACAAAAAGAATTTGAAACTATAGATGAAGATATTGAAAAGTTGGAAGATAAAATTGCAAATTTGGAGAAAGAAATCAGTAAATGTGCGACAGATTTCATAAAATTGAATGAATTTATGCAGGAAAAAGAGAAGACGGAAGAGGAACTTTCTGATAAAATGGAACGGTGGGTTTATTTAAATGATCTTGCCGAAAAGATTGAAGCACAAAAGAGGGGAGAATAAAGCAATGGGTACAGCATTCAGTGGAGCAGATATTTTACTGCCCCAGAAAACAATAGATATGGCACAATGGTCTGTAATTGCCTGTGACCAGTTTACCAGTGAGCCGGAATACTGGAAAGAAGTAAGACAAATGGTAGGAAAGATGCCATCCACATTGGATATGATTTTTCCGGAGGTATACTTAGAACAAGAAGATTATGAAGAACGACTAAAGAATATTAATGCTTCTATGACTGATTATCTGGAAAAAAAGATTTTTACGGAATATAAGGATGCTATGATCTATGTAGAGCGAACAGACAGTGTTGGAAATGTTCGTGCAGGAATAGTTGGAAAGATTGATCTAGAGCAGTATGATTATAGTAAAAAAAGTACTTCTTTAATAAGGGCAACAGAAGCAACGGTAGCAGAGAGAATTCCTACAAGAGTGGAAATTCGAAAAAATGCAGTGGTGGAAATCCCTCATATAATGCTTTTGATAGATGATGCAGGAGAATATGTTATTGAACCTTGTAAGAAAGAAAAGCAGCACCTTCCACTTTTGTATGATTTTGATCTTATGATGGGTGGAGGACACCTTTGCGGATATCTTCTTGGCACAGAAGAACAGGAAAGAATTCAGAAGGCACTTTCTTTTCTTGCAGATTCCAAATGTTTTTCTGACAAATATCATGTAAAAGACCGACCGGTTCTTTTATTTGCAGTAGGAGATGGTAATCATTCTCTTGCAGCAGCAAAGGAATATTATGAACAGTTAAAAGCCGCACATCCAGATGAAGACTTGTCTGAACATCCAGCCAGATATGCCCTTGTAGAAGTGGTCAATCTTCATAGTCCGGCACTGAAATTTGAGGCGATTCACCGTATTGTTACCGGAGTTCATGTAGAAGATTTAATAAGTAAAATGAATACAGCTTTACATATTAAAAGGGAAGGAAAAGGACAAACCTTCTATACAATTTACAAGGGAAAGAAAAAAAAGTGTGTAATTGAACGTCCGACATCGAAGCTAACGGTGGGAAGTCTGCAGAGGTTTTTAGATAACTATCTGGCACAGAATGGTGGAAAGATCGACTATATTCATGGCGAAGAAGTTGTCGAAAGTCTTGCATCAGAACAAGACAGTATTGGATTTGTTTTGCAGGATATGGGGAAGGAAGAACTTTTTCCTACGGTTATTCACGACGGGGCATTGCCAAGAAAGACTTTTTCTATGGGACATGCACAGGATAAACGATATTATGCGGAATGCCGTAAAATAAGAAAATGATAGAAGCGTAAATTTACAGTAGTTAGTTTACTTAAGAAAAGGAGATGGTGCTATGCCAACAACATATACACATTACGCTTATGGACAGGAAATTTTTGAAAAGTTGCCGGAGGGTATACAAAAAGAGATAGATCCATATATGGATTATTATAATATTGGTGTACATGGACCAGATATTTTATTTTACTATCATTCTTATTGTAAAAATAAAGTGAATCAGTATGGAATAAAAGTGCATCATGAACCAGCCAGAGATTTTTTTTGGAGAGCATTTAAGGTGTTTCAGGTGGAAAAAGACAAAAAAGCCGCTTTTGCTTATCTTGCCGGTTTTATGACACATTTTATTTTGGACAGCACCTGCCATCCTTACATAAGGAAACGGATAAAGGAGACAGGAATCAGTCATACAGAAATTGAAACAGACTGGGATTATCAGGTTATGCAGCGAGACGGAAGAGATTTAAATCATTATAAGAGAGCCTGTCATATAAAAAATGAGAAGAAATTAGCTTCTGTCATTGCACCGTATTTTAAAAAGTCTGCAAAGCAGATTCAGGTTAGCATTTTTGACATGAAATTAGTAATTAATTATATTTTTCGTTCAGGATTTGGCGTAAAAAGAGCAATTATGACAGCGGTTGGCAGTTGTGTAAGTCCGGAATTGGAATTGCATCATCATTTTATTCCAAAAGAAATTAATCCGGCAGATGCAGAAACGTGTTATCATTTATGGGGGCTTTATGATAAAAGCCAGACTTTGTGTGTAAAAATGATAACAAAGCTGTATAAAGCCTTATATAGTATGGATACTTCTTTTTGTAAGGAAAAAAGATTATCAAGAAATTTTTCGTAAATAAAATATATAAGGTGCTACAAGTGAAAAATGGAAGGGAATACAATATGAAAAAGAAAATAGCAGGAATAGTGTTGCTTTTATTAGTTATTGCGTTACCGATACAGGGACAGGCGAAGGTAAAGGCACCAAAGAAACAATGTCATGCATATGTGGTGATGGATGCAGGTTCAGGGGAAGTTCTTTTGGGACAGGATGCAAATAAAAAGATTTATCCGGCAAGTACAGCAAAGTTGATGACTGCGATAGTTTGTGTGGAAAAGGGAAATGTAAACTCTGTAATAAAAACAAAGTCAGATGTTGTATATCGTACAACACCGGGAACTTATAGTTTGGGAATTGGTGCAGGGGTAAAATATACGTTTAAAGATTTGTTACATATGAGCCTTATGTCTTCTGCAGCAGATGCAACAGATTCACTTGCAGTTGGGGTCTTTGGATCTAAAAAAGCTTGCGTGGAAGCGATGAATGAAAAATGTAAAGAGCTTGGTTTAAAGAAAACACATTTTGATAATCCGGTTGGTTCAGATATCGGTGCAGGTTATAATGAAACGTATGCAAGTGCAAGAGAGATGGCAGAGATCTGTCGCTATGCGATGGCAATTCCGCTGATTCGAAGTGCCGTATCAAAAGCACATTACTCTACACAAAGAGGTGGAATGTATGTCAATACGACAAACTGGTTTTTAAAGGGTATGGCTTATTATGACCATGATAAATACAAGATTATTGGATCTAAGTCCGGTACAACGAATGCAGCAGGTCATGTATTTATTGCAACCGCCACAGATAAAGCAGGTCATGAACTTATCTGTGCTTACTTTGGAAACGTCAGTAAGGAAAGTACATTTGCATCCATAAGAAGTCTGTTTGATTATGCATTTAACAACTATAAAAAGGGGAAACTTGCACTTACATCAAGTAATTATGATGTGAGAAGTTCTAAAAAATATGGGGAAGTTTATAGCAATTATTCCGCACTGCATTGTTATCCTGCACAAAGAGATGGTCTGTTTGTGCCAAATAAGGCAATCACAAGAAGCGAGCTTGGAACGATGCTTGGAGCCATTGATTCACTGAAAGATAATGCGGTTTTAGCGGCATTTGTTTCAGAAAATAAAAATGGAACGGTAACGGCGGTACGATTTGCACAGTTAATTCAGGATTTGTATCCTGTAGCGATGTCAGACGATAAGATAGAAAATGTATTATCAGCCTGTAGCGGAATAGAGAATATGAATCAAGAGATGAGAGAAGCATATGCAGCTTTTGTGTCAGGAGTATTGGCAGTGGATGATTCCTGTAAAGTAAGTAATCAGCTTATTACAAGAGGACAGGCACTTTTGATTGCCGATAAGCTGGCGGATTATCAGATGAATTATCTGGCAGAACATACACAGAGACAGACAGCAGAAATCCGGCAGATTTCCGGTGAGGACGGAACCATTACCCTTCCTGCAATCTCCTATACAACATTTAATAAAAAATGGGCCGATTCTCTCGCAAAACAAAAGGCAATGCAGGATGCAGAAAATGCTGCTAAAAAAGCAGAAGAAGAGAAAAAAGCTGCACAACAGGAAAAAAAGACAGTGAAACAGGAAGAATTATCACAGACAGCTTCTCCGAAAAAAGGCGAGTCAGAAACAAATAATTTGGAAAATACAAAATAGTCAGAAACAAAGTAATTCAGAAATAGAAAGGAGTATTTCATGGAAAATAAACTTTATAAATCATCATTAGATAAAAAAATTTGTGGTGTATGCGGAGGCTTTGCAGAATTTTTTGGAATTGACGCAACATTAATTCGTTTGCTCGTTGTTCTTTTTACATTAGCCGGAGGTTCTGGTATATTATTTTATATTGTAGCTGCACTGATCATGCCGGATGAACCGACATATTATTAACTGTTAGAGGAGAAAAATGGATATTTCAAAAAAACTTGTAGAGACGCATTCTCTGACAAAAGAAGAATGTATGGAATTATTTTCTTTATTTGACAATTCTGAAATTATGGAATATTTGAAGAAAGAAGCAGTAAAAGTTCGTAAAGAATACTATGGAACAAAGGTATTTACAAGAGGACTAATTGAATTTACTAATTATTGTAAAAATAATTGCTATTATTGTGGGATACGAAGAGATAATCGTAATGTGAAAAGATATCGTCTGAGTGAGGAAGAGATTCTTGCCTGCTGTGCAAATGGTGAAAAATTAGGGTTTCGTACTTTTGTATTACAGGGAGGAGAGGATCTTGCATATACAGAAGAACGGATTGCTGATATAGTAAAGAAAATTAAAAACGCACATCCAAGCTGTGCAATTACTTTATCCGTTGGAGAAAAATCCAGGGAAACATATAAAGCATGGAAAGAAGCAGGAGCAGATCGATATCTACTTCGTCATGAAACAGCAAATGCATCTCATTACCATACGCTTCATCCGGAAAGTATGCATCTTTCTGAGCGAAAACAATGCTTGTATGATCTAAAAGATTTAGGTTATCAGGTAGGAGCCGGATTTATGGTTGGTTCACCGGGACAGACATGGGAACATTTGGCGGAGGACCTTGTATTTTTGCAGGAATTGCAGCCGGAAATGGTTGGAATCGGACCATTTATTCCGCATCATGATACGAAGTTTGCTAAAGAGAAGGCAGGAAGTGTGGAATTAACATTAAAATTGTTGTCGGTCATTCGTCTTTTGCTTCCAAAGGTCTTACTTCCGGCAACGACAGCACTTGGAACCTTAGATCCGTCAGGCAGAGAAAAGGGGCTTTCTGTTGGAGCCAATGTAGTTATGCCAAATCTGTCTCCTGTAGAGAATCGAAAGCAATATGAGCTTTATGACAATAAAATATGTACTGGGGATGAAGCACAAAAATGTAAAAACTGTCTTTCGGCAAGAGTGCGGTCTGTCGGATATGAGCTGGTAGAAGAAAGAGGAGATTATATTAAAAATATATCGGTAAAAGATAGGTAATACCATAAATTTATGGTACTATATTAAAAGAAAAAACTATCTAAGATAAAAGAAAGGGGATTGCTATGAAGTATTGTTTTGGTGTAGATGTTGGAGGAACAACAATAAAGCTCGGACTTTTCACCGTAGAGGGAGAGCTGCTTGATAAGTGGGAGATTAAAACTTATGCTGAAAATGAGGGAGAACGCATTCTTCCGGATGTGTCAGAAACAATTAAAGTAAAAATCAAAGAAAGAAAAATTGCAACAGATGATATTTGTGGTATCGGTGTTGGAGTGCCGGCTCCGGTAGATAAAAATGGAGCAATTGAACGTGCGGCAAATGTAGGCTGGCAGGCAAAGAATATTAAAAAAGAACTGGAGGAGCTTACCGGATTTTCGTGTGTAATTGGAAATGATGCCAATGTAGCGGCTCTTGGCGAAATGTGGAAGGGTGCCGGAGAAGGCGAAAAGGATCTTATTATGGTTACTCTTGGAACAGGAGTTGGTGGTGGAATTATTATTGATGGACGAGCAGTTGGTGGTGCACATGGAGCAGGTGGAGAAATAGGACACATGACAGTAAGAACTGATGAGACAGAAGCCTGTGGATGTGGTAGAAAAGGCTGTCTTGAACAATATGCTTCTGCGACAGGACTTGTTCGTCTTGCCAAAAGATACTTTGAAAACAATGCCAAAGAAAGTATTTTACAGGGAAAAGAAATCACAGCCAAAGAAATATTTGATGCAGCTAAAGCAGGAGATGAGGCCGCATTACTAATTACAGAAGAATTTGGAGCATATCTTGGACAGGCTTTAGTGAATTTAGCGGCAACCGTTGATCCGGCAGTATTTGTTATCGGTGGCGGAGTATCAAAAGCAGGGAATATTCTTTTGGATATCGTAAAAAAATATTTTTATGAACATGCATTTTATGGTAATCAGAAAACAAGGATTACTCTTGCAACGCTCGGAAATGATGCAGGAATTTACGGGGCAGCAAAGCAAGTATTGTAAATACTGACTGTGAGTTGAAGCATGAATTAGTAAAATATAAAAAGTATCGTATAGCGATAGTGCCATACGATACTTTTTATTTTGTTAAAATTTGTTAAGATGTCAAATCTGAATTTTTTCAACAATCTGATCATATAAATCCAGATCACACTGTTCTCGGTCAGTAAAATGTGTGCAGTTTAAACAGCTTGGAGCGTTACATTCGCAGGAAGAATTTTTAAATGCGTATTCTTCGGATACTGGTTCGTACTTACTACATGCTTCTGCAACTTCCCGATAAGTTTTTTTTGAACTTTTCATGATAAATCCTCCTTTTTAATCAGGTACGGAGGTAGTATGTGAAAAAATCAAAAAATTATGCAGGATAGATCAGGTTTTTTTCAGAAGGATTATTTAATGCTTCTTTTAAATATTTTCTGGCAAGATATTTTGCCATTGGGAGATTCTGATCAAGATAGTTTCCACAGTCTTTTGCGGCAGCACCCGGAATTTCACCTTCGTAATCGGAAATAAAAGTAAAAGTGTCTTTTACAAGATTTACAATATCTTTGGATTCATAATCTCCGGCAAGGATGAGATAACAGCCTGTACGGCAGCCCATTGGTCCGAAATATATGACTTTTTCTTTCCATTCGTCATTATTTCTTAAATAAGTTGCGGCAAGATGCTCGATTGTGTGAAGCTCGGCTGTGTTCATGACCGGTTCTCTGTTTGGAGCAGTCATACGCAGATCAAATGTAGTGAGAACTTCTTTTCCTACATAATCTTTTCTTGAAACATAAACTCCTGGAAATAAATCTAAATGATTTACAGTAAAGCTTGCTATTTTATCCATAATATATATCCTCCTGGTATAAAAATTTGCAAAAGATAAATTTATAGTATATTCTATACGAAGCTAATGATAGCTCACAAAAGCAAAAAGGTCAACAAGTGAAATAGCAGAAAGATTTTTAATGACAGAAGGGAGACTATATATGATAGAAACAGTAATGACGGCACAAATGCCGGTAGGACTTCCAATAAAAATAAAGAAAAACAGACTAGAGCCGGACAGGATAAGTGAAAAAGTACCGAGGCTAAGCATTGTTGCAGGAATTCATGGAGATGAACTGCAGGGGCAATATATCTGTTATGAATTAATCAGGAAAATTAAGGAAAAAAGAGAGCATTTAAAAGGGATTGTGGATGTGTATCCTTGTGTAACACCTATGGCACTGGAAATCCGAAAGAGGAATGCTCCGGGTGCACTTGACATGAATGCAATGTTTCCGGGAAGTCATCATGGACATACGATAGAATATATGGCGGCAGAAGTCATTGAAGATTTAAAAGGTTCTGATTTTTGTATTGATATTCATTCTAGTGATATTTTTATTCGGGAACTTCCTCAGATAAGAGTGCCGGAAAATGCAGGAAAAAAGGTGACAGAGCTTGCACAAAAGTCGGGCCTTCCCGTATTATGGATGAACAGTAATTCTTCTTCTGTATGGGAAGGGAGTCTTGCCTATAGTCTTAGAAGAATAGGAATCCCTAATCTGGTAATTGAGTCAGGCATTGCACTTAAAATTGATTATGAGTATTGTAAAAAGGTATTAGATGGCATTTTCCAGATGATGAAGGAACTGGATATTTTTGATCAGGAAGTATCTTCTACGAAAAAAACAATAACGGTAAAGAAAAATGATGTGGAAGTTGTTCATGGAAATACAAGTGGTATTTTTATTCCGAAAATACAACTTGGAAGCTTCGTCAGAAAGGATCAGGCAATAGGCTGTATCGTACGTCCGATTCTTGGAGCAAAGATTGAAGAAGTAAAGGCTTCCTGTGATGGAATGGTCTTTAGCCTCAGAGAGTATCCGGCAGTTTGCGAAGGAGAGCTTCTGGCAAGAATCTGTAAGGCAGAGCGGCCTGCCGGAAAGTATGAATAACAAAAAGAAGGATTGGTTATAATGGAAGAAAAAATATTATATTCGATGGAATCTCCTTTTCAACAGGAAATTAATGTAAAAGGATATTATTTTGGAAAAAATGAAGGAAAGGAACGATCAGCCTGTATTGTTGGTGCTTTAAGAGGAAATGAATACCAGCAGTTATATATTTGTTCAAAGTTGATCGATGCATTAAAAAAGATAGAAAAGCATGGAGATATTGTAGGCGAGAATGGGATTTTAGTTATTCCTTCGGTAAACAATATGTCAATGGATTTTGGGAAGCGTTTCTGGATTTCGGATGATACAGATTTAAACAGATTATTTCCGGGAAATCCGTCAGGTGAATCAGGTAGTCGTGTAGCTTATGCGATTATGGAAACAACAAGAGGATATCGGTATGGAATTCATTTGCCTTCTTTTTATCTTGGAGGGACTTTTATGCCACATATCCGGCTGCTTGATCCGGAACACGGAAGCACAAGTCTTGCGAATCTGTTTGGACTTCCTTATGTTATCGAGGCAAAAAGCAGACCATTTGACAGGACAACATTGCATAATAACTGGCAGAGAAACGGAACAGAGGCGTTTTCTTTATATACGGGTATGACAGGGAAGATTGATGATGAACTTGCAACACAGGCAGTTTCTTCTATTTTGCGTTTTTTTACAAGAATGGGAATTATTCGTTATTATTCTCATAGCGGTTATATTGCAAGTGTCCTAAAAGAAAGTGATCTTGAACCGGTTATGACAGAGGCCGCAGGTATTTTCATAAGAAAGGCAGATTGTGGTCAGGAAGTGAGTCGTGGAGATGTTCTGGCACAGATTATGAAAGCGGATAGTGGAGAAATTATTTCAGAAGTAAAAGCTTCGACAGACGGTATCATTTTTTATGCAGAGACAAGACCTGTTGTCTATTCAAATCTTTTGGTATTTCAGATAATCAAGAGAATTCATCTGTAAAAAATTCAAAAATTTTTTGAATTTTTGTCGTCGATTTTTGTCAGAATTCATGGTTTTATAGAAACTGATATAAAACCATAGGAAATAGAATAAAAAAGTGATATGATAATTTAAACAGAAAATATGGGGCTGATTAATAAATTGTCCCCACAATTTAATTAAACATACTTGGAGGATGTAATGAGTCAGGTAAAGAGATTATATGTGGAAAAGAAATCGTCATATGCGGTAAAGGCAAAAGAACTTGCGGAAGAATTAAAGGCATATCTTTCCATAGAGGATGTCAGTGATGTCAGAGAGTTAATTCGCTATGATGTGGAGAATGTCTCAGCAGAAACTATGGAAAAAGCGGCAGTTACTGTATTCTCAGAACCGCCTGTAGATGATTTATATGAGGAGGATTTTCCTAAAAAAGAGGGAGACAGAGAATTTAGCGTAGAGTTTCTTCCTGGACAGTTTGATCAGAGAGCAGATTCAGCAGTACAGTGTCTTCAGCTTCTTAATGAGAAAGAGAATCCGATTATCCGTTCTGCAACAACCTACGTTTTCTCTGGCAATATCAGTGATGAAGAATTGGAGAAGATTAAAGAATACTGTATCAATCCAGTAGATTCCAGAGAGGCAGATGAGAAAAAACCGGAAACATTAGTTATGGATTATGAAGAACCTGCTGATGTTGCGATTTTTGATGGATTTAAAGATATGCCGGAAGAAGACTTAAAAGAGCTTTATGATTCTTTAGGTCTTGCGATGACATTTGAAGATTTCCGCTATATTCAGGATTATTATGATGGGGAGGAGAACAGAAATCCTTCCATGACAGAGATTCGTGTATTAGACACTTACTGGTCTGATCACTGCCGTCATACAACATTTTCAACAGAACTCAAAGATGTTACTTTTGGTGACGGATATTACAAACCTCTTTTTGAAAAGACATATAATGAATATCTTGCTGACCGTGCAGAAATATATGGAGACAGAAAGGATAAATTTATCTGTCTGATGGATCTTGCACTTATGGGAATGAAGAAGTTAAAACAGGACGGACTTCTTGATAACATGGAAGAAAGTGAAGAAATCAATGCCTGCAGTATTGTTGTTCCGGTAGAGTTTGAGGATAAGACAGAAGAGTGGCTTATCAGTTTTAAGAATGAGACACATAATCATCCGACAGAGATCGAGCCATTTGGTGGTGCTGCTACCTGTCTTGGAGGAGCAATCCGCGATCCATTATCAGGACGTTCTTATGTATATCAGGCAATGCGTGTGACAGGCTGTGCAGATCCTACAGTTCCAATGGCTGATACCATGAAAGGTAAGCTTCCACAGAGAAAGCTTACTACAGGTGCAGCGAAGGGATACAGCTCCTATGGTAATCAGATTGGTCTTGCTACAGGTTTAGTAGATGAAGTATATCATCCAGGTTATGTTGCAAAGCGTATGGAAATCGGTGCAGTTATCGGTGCAGCTCCAAGAAAGAATGTTATCAGAGAGACTTCTGATCCGGGAGATATTATCGTGCTTTTAGGTGGACGTACCGGACGTGATGGCTGTGGCGGAGCAACAGGTTCTTCTAAAGCTCACACAACAAAGTCTATCGATACCTGTGGTGCGGAAGTACAGAAAGGTAATGCACCTACAGAACGTAAGATTCAGAGATTATTCCGTCGTGGAGAAGTAAGCTCCCTTATTAAGAAGTGTAATGACTTCGGTGCCGGCGGAGTATCTGTAGCAATCGGTGAGCTTGCAGACGGACTTCGTATTGATCTTGATAAAGTACCTAAGAAATATGCCGGTCTTGATGGAACAGAACTTGCCATTTCCGAATCTCAGGAGCGTATGGCAGTTGTTCTTGATAAAAAGGATGTAGAACAGTTCCTTCTTTACGCAGAAGAAGAGAATTTGGAAGCTACAGTTGTTGCGGAAGTAACAAAAGAAAAACGTCTCGTAATGTCCTGGAGAGGAAAGGAAATTGTAAATCTTTCCCGTGCATTCTTAGATACAAATGGAGCACATCAGGAGACTACGGTTGAAGTAGAGATGCCTGACGAGAATGAATGTTATTACAAAAAGCAGGATGAGCTTAAATCTGCAAAAGAGATGTGGACAGAGAAGCTTTCCGATCTTAATATATGTTCGAAAAAGGGTCTGATAGAGATGTTTGACAGTTCTATCGGAGCCGGAACTGTTACAATGCCATTTGGTGGAAAGACACAGCTTACCCCAATTCAGACAATGACTGCGAAGTTACCTGTTTTAGAGGGAAAAACAGATCTTACGACAATGATGTCCTATGGATTTGATCCATATCTGTCAAGCTGGAGTCCATATCATGGAGCAGTGTATGCAGTACTTGAATCCGTTGCTAAAATTGTAGCGGCAGGTGGAGATTTCCGTAAGATTCGTCTTACATTCCAGGAGTATTTTGAGAAACTTGGTACAGATCCTAAGAGATGGGGTAAACCATTTGCTGCATTACTCGGAGCATATAGTGCACAGAAAGGATTTGGCATTCCTTCTATCGGTGGAAAGGATAGTATGTCTGGATCTTTTGAAGATATTGATGTACCTCCAACATTAGTTTCTTTTGCGGTAGATTACACAAAGGCATCCCATGTTGTGACACCGGAATTTAAGAAAGCAGGTAATAATCTTCTCCGTATAGATATTCCATTTGATGAATACGGTGTTCCTGATTATGAAAAAGCAGGAGAAATTTATGATACGATTCATAAGTTAATGCGTAGAGATGTGATTGCTTCTGCATATGCACTTGGATCAGGCGGTATGATCGAAGCATTAAGTAAGATGAGTTTCGGAAATATGTATGGTGTGAAGTTAGTTAAAGACTTTAAACCAGAAGAACTGACAAAGAAATATTATGGTTCTATTCTTGTAGAGATTACCACAGACTGGATTGATGAGATGGCTGTTTTACCAAATACTTTTGTAGGAAGAATTACAGATGATCCATTCTTCCAGCTTGGTGAAGAAGAGATTTCATTACAGGAGATGTGTGATATATGGCAGGCACCATTAGAATCTGTATTCCCAACAAAAACGAATGCAGGAAAGCGCAATGTATCACAGCCATTATATCGTACAAATGATATTTATGTATGCAAGAACAAAGTTGCTGTTCCGAAAGTATTTATTCCGGTATTCCCAGGAACAAACTGCGAATATGATTCTGCTAAAGCTTTCCGTCGTGCAGGAGCAGAGGTAGAGACACTTGTATTTAAGAATCAGTCAGAATCTGATATCCTTGATTCTGTAGATGCATTTGAAAAAGCAATCAGTCAGGCTCAGATTATTATGTTCCCAGGAGGATTCAGTGCGGGTGACGAACCGGAAGGATCCGCAAAGTTCTTTGCTACTGTATTTAGAAACGAAAAGATTAAAGAAGCAGTTATGAAACTTCTTAATGAGAGAGATGGTCTTGCACTTGGTATTTGTAATGGTTTCCAGGCATTAATTAAGCTTGGACTTGTTCCATACGGAGAAATCGTAAATCAGACTGCGGATTCACCGACACTTACTATGAATGAGATTGGACGTCATGTATCTACTATGGTATATACAAAGGTAGTAACAAATAAGTCTCCATGGCTTCGTAAAGCAGTACTTGATCAGATTTATGCAATTCCGGCATCTCATGGTGAGGGTCGTTTCGTTGCCAGCCAGGAATGGATTGAAAAACTGTTCAAGAACGGTCAGGTTGCAACGCAGTATGTCAATTTAAGTGGAGAACCTACGATGGATGATCGTTATAATCCTAATGGTTCTTATTATGCTATTGAAGGTATTACAAGTCCAGATGGACGTGTTCTTGGTAAGATGGCACATTCTGAGCGTATAGGAGAGAATATTGCTAAGAATATATATGCAAAACAAGATCAGAAAATCTTCGAAAGTGGAGTAGAATATTTTAAATAAAATCTGATATATCGTCAGGAAGAATTTTATTTAAAACAAACAAAAAGGCTATATATCCAGCGATGGTTAAGTCACAGGATATATGGCTTTTTTGTTTTCATCTCTTATTAATGAAGTATTGCAGTTTTTTTTATCCTGTGATAGAATAGTAAAGATTAGGTCATAATTTATGGCTATGGGAAGGATGTGCCCGAGACTTCTGAAAAGGACATTGACAGTGCAGTGCCTTTTTCAGTTGTTTCGGAAACCTTCCCTGTATTTAATATATATATTTTAGGAGGTTTAAATAATGGTAAAACAGTTTTCTATGGAACTGGCCGGAAGAACATTAACAGTTGAGATTGGAAAAGTGGCAGCGCAGGCGAATGGTGCTGCTCTTATGCGTTATGGTGATACAGTGGTTTTATCTACAGCAACAGCTTCAGAAAAGCCAAGAGAAGGAATCGACTTCTTTCCTTTGAGTGTAGAGTTTGAGGAGAAGATGTATGCAGTAGGTAAGATTCCGGGAGGATTTAATAAGAGAGAAGGTAAAGCATCCGAACATGCAGTTCTTACTTCTCGTGTAATTGACCGTCCAATGCGTCCTTTATTCCCTAAAGATTACAGAAATGATGTAACATTGAATAACCTGGTTATGGCAGTAGATCCTGATTGTTCACCAGAAGTAACTGCAATGCTTGGTGCATCTGTTGCAACATCCATTTCTGATATTCCATTTGATGGTCCGATTGCCGGAACAAGAATTGGTCTTATTGACGGAGAGTTTATCGTAAATCCTACAGCAGATCAGCAGTTAGTTTCAGATCTTGCACTTACAGTTGCATCTACAGCCGAGAAGGTTATTATGATCGAAGCAGGTGCGAACGAGGTTCCAGAAGATAAGATGATCGAAGCTATCTTCAAGGCACATGAAGTAAATAAAGAAATCATTAAATTCATCGAACGTATCGTAGAAGAATGTGGCAAAGAAAAGCATGAATACGAACATATAGATACACCGGAAGATTTATGGGATGATATGGTATCTTTCATCACACCGGAAGCGATGGAAGAAGCCGTATTTACTGATGTAAAGCAGGTTCGTGAAGAGAATATCCGACAGATTAAAGAAAAGCTGGAAGAACGTTATGCACAAGAACATGAAGACTGGCTTCCATTAATTGATGATGCCGTTTATAAGTTCCAGAAGAAGACAGTTCGTAAGATGATCTTAAAAGATCATAAACGTCCAGACGGTCGTGCGATCAATGAGATTCGCCCACTTGCCGCTGAGATTGATCTTTTACCTAGAGTACATGGTTCTGGTATGTTTACTCGTGGACAGACACAGATTATGACAATTACAACATTAGCACCATTATCAGAAGCACAGAAGATTGACGGTCTTGATGCGAATGTAACATCTAAGAGATATATGCATCATTATAATTTCCCTAGCTACTCTGTAGGTGAGACAAAGCCTAGCCGTGGCCCGGGACGTCGTGAGATCGGACATGGTGCATTAGCAGAGAGAGCTTTAGTTCCTGTACTTCCTAGTGAAGATGACTTCCCATATGCTATCCGTACCGTTTCTGAGACATTAGAGTCTAATGGTTCTACTTCTCAGGCAAGTATCTGTGCATCTACGTTATCTTTAATGGCAGCAGGTGTTCCGATCAAGAAGCCGGTTGCAGGTATTTCTACAGGTCTTGTAACAGGGGACAGTGATGATGATTATATTGTATTAACAGATATTCAGGGATTGGAAGATTTCTTTGGAGATATGGACTTTAAGGTTGCAGGTACGCATGATGGTATTACAGCAATCCAGATGGATATTAAGATTCATGGTCTGACACCGGATATTATCCGTGAAGCTATTTCCCGTACGAAGGAAGCCCGTGAACATATCCTTACAGATGTTATGGAACCGGTAATTTCTACACCAAGAGATCATGTTGGGGAATACGCTCCAAAGATTATGCAGATGCATGTAGATCCTGATAAGATCAGTGAGATTATCGGAAAACAGGGTAAGACAATCAATGCTATTATTGATGAGACAGGCGTAAAGATTGATATTAATGATGAAGGAAGAGTAGACATTTGTGGTGTTGATCAGGCAATGATTGACAGAGCAATGGAAATTATTCGTCTTATCGTAGAACCGGTAGAAGCAGGTAAGATTTATGAAGGAGAAGTAGTACGCATTATGAACTTCGGTGCATTTGTACAATTAGCTCCGAATAAAGATGGTCTGATCCATATTTCCAAGCTTTCTAAAGAGAGAGTAGAGAAAGTGGAAGATGTTGTTAATATCGGTGATAAAGTAAAAGTAAAGGTTCTCGAAATCGATAAGATGGGAAGAATTAATCTTGCACTTCGTGAGATTATAAAATAGATTATTTTTACAGGGAGGCAGTGAGATTGGAGCTCCTTTTAGAACAGATCAGCCAGATTACACATGGTGTTGTACTTAACAGAATAAAGCCAAAGGTATTAAGCGAAGGTGTGGAGTACCCTATTCTTACGATTAGTCAGTTAATTGATGAAGAGAAGGGAGTATGGGATTACGAAGTTCCTGTTGCGATGGTAGATAAGAAAAAGGTAAAGAATCTGAATCTGGCAAAAGAGCATAGTATTGTAATCGGACTGACCTCCTTTCATCGTGCTGCGGTACTGGAGAAACGACATGAAGGAAAGATTATTCCGTCAAATTTTGTTTCGATAGAATTTCAAAATGGAATTATGGATCCTTATTATTTTGCATGGTATTTTAATGAACATCCAGAAATAAAACGGCAGCGGATGATTGCTATTCAGGGAAATTCTTCTGTTAAGGTACTGTCTGTGCATATGATCCGACAATTAATGATTGAATGTCCGGATCTGTCTACGCAGATGTCTATTGGTAAGTTATATTATTATCAAAAGAGGAAAGAAGTTCTTCTTATGGAGAAGCTGCGTTTGGAAGAGGCAGTTTTAACAGAAGAAATGATGCACCATTTAGAAAAATTATAAAAGGGGAAGCGGATGGACGAAAAGCAGTTACAATATGAGTTTTTGTCAATATTAAGTGAGAGTCATCCGGGTCTGACATTTGAGGAATACAGAGATAGTTGTGTGTTCCTCTTATTTTATCAGTATCTTTGTCTAAAATATGATGACTTACTGGAAGATGCTTATAAGCCGGGCGAATTAGTAAAGATGGCAATACGTGGAAAGCTTCAGGCAGCTTCCTTTTTAAAATTTATGGAATCAGCCTCCGCTTTTTTACATCTTTTGAATAAAGATTTTCAACTTACAGAAATTTCATTTTATAAAAAGCTTGAGAAAGTATATTCTTTAGAAAAACAGAAAAGCTATGCCAGATTTTTTCGTAAATTTCTTAAGAAAATTGATGGTTGGAATTGTAAGGAAGAATTATTAAGGCAATATCCGGAATTATTTATTCAGTTAATTACAGAATTTGCAAAATTAAAAAAGGATACACATATTTCAGATGCGGTATGTCAGGTATATAGTGGATTTTTTAATTGTGACTCATTAAAGAATGAAAAAAAATCACAGATTTTGTTGCCGGAATTTCAATATGGTATGTTATCTTCTTCTATAATAGAAGAAAATAATGTGGAAATTTATGGTTATACAAAAGAACAGGAATATATTGATATTTTTAAAATTGTATCATATATGAAGGGATTTTCTTTAAATGCATTACATCTTTTTCTAAAAAAAGAATGGAGGGCACGGCAACATTTACCAGAAGGGGCAGACAATGTTTTTATCTATATGCCAGAAGGTGTAGAGGCGGGAGAATATGTAGCTCCGCCCCAAATATCATCGGGTAAAGAATTTTTTTATTCTGGGACGAAGGGAGAGTTTCCATTTCTTTTGACAGCACTTTCCTGCTTGAAAAAGAATGGTTCGATGGCGGCTGTTTTTCCGGGAACTATGTTATATCGTGAAGGACGGGAAGTACAGATACGGAAATATCTCGTAGATGAGCTGGATTGTTTAGATACGATCATACTCCTTCCGGATGGTGCATTTCATTCTACCGGGCAGGCAGAGGTATTTCTGTTTTTAGAGCTAAATCGCAGTCGGAAAAATATTATGTTTTTTGATTGTTCCGAGCTGGAAGAAATCAACAAAGAACAAGTAGATACTATAAGAAATCTATGGAAGGAGCAAAAAACAATTCCTGGATTTTGTTCCTGTGTTTCTGTCAGTGAAATTGAAAAGAATGACTATAATCTTAATTTTCCAAGATATATTACAAGGATAGTACAAGAAGAGACTATAAATATGGAAGAAGGAAAAAAAAGAATTAAGGAAATTGATCAGGAACTGGAAGAAATCGAGCAGAGAATAAGGATATACCGAAAGGAACTGAATCTGTAAAAATAAAGGAGAGTCATTCATGCAAAAAAGAAGGCTATGTTACATCGGCAGTGTGTTTTTATTATGTATATGTATGCTGACTGCCTGTACAGTAGGCAATCATAAGAAGCAAAAAGAAGAGGAAAGGACAGATTATTTTATCGGGGTGGTGAAGGATAATGCACCGTATTATTATGAAGATGAAAATGGTAATCCAAAAGGCTACTATGTGAATTTAATGTCATTACTTTCTGAGAAGTATTCTTTCACATATGAATTTGTTCCTGTTGATTTGTTATCCTATGAAGATAATCTTAAAAATGAGATGATAGATGCCTTTATTGGTGTTGCAGCAACGGAAGTTGGAAAAGAGAGTTCTTTTTTTGTAAGTAAGCAATTATATATATCAAATCTTTGTGTGCTGGCACCATTTGGTTCAAAGATTTCTAATTTAAAAGGAATAAAAGATAAGAGTATTGTAGCAGTTTCAGGTACAGAAGAAGAACATTTTGCGAGATATCTTGCAAATAAATATAAAGGACAAGCTGTGCCATTTTTATCTGTAAAGGATGCACTTCTTGATATTGAAGAAGGAAATTCTCAAATAATAGTAGTAGATGCGAATTACTATGACAATCATAGAGCGCTTTTTGAAAAATGGACTTGTCTGAAAAAAAGTGAATCTTTCCGAAACCTGCATAAAGTTGTTACCACAAAAAATAAAAAATTTCAAAAGATTATTTCGGAAGGACTTATAGAATTAGAGAAAAGTGATAAAATAAAGAAAGCTTTTACTCAGAATGAACAGTAAGTAAAAAGAAGCATCAAAGGTGCAAAGTTGTAAAATTACAGAATAAATACACCCGGGAATCAGGAAGGCGAATGAAAAGCTTTACAGTTTCCGGGTGTTTTTTCTATCAAAACGGGTATGCTAAAAAAGATTTTAAAAGAATGTGAAAATATGCAGGAGGATACCCATGAATAATCAAATACAAAGTTTATTAGAGCTTGGAGAAATCGTATTAGCAAATAGTGAAGCGGGACATCATATTGTATTTTTATCTATAATAGGAGAGATAGAGGGGCATACGTTGTCTTCCGATAGAATAAAAACAACAAAATATGAACATTTGTTGCCTGTTTTAACGCAGGTTCAAGATAATAAAGAAATAGAGGGTCTTTTTCTTTTGATTAATACTGTGGGAGGAGATTGCTCCTGTGGTCTAGCGGTGGCAGAGATGATTGCCTCAATAAAAAAGCCAACCGTATCGCTTGTTATCGGTGACAGTCATTCTATTGGTGTACCATTATCGGTGGCAGCAGACAGAACTTTTATTGCACCGAGTGCAACGATGATTTTGCATCCGGTACGTTTAAGTGGATCTATAATTGGTGCCCCGCAGACTTTTGAATATTTTAAATTGATTCAGGACAGGATTCTTAAATTTATAGAAGAACATACTGGTGTAACGAAAGAACGATTGGAAAGAATGATGCTTAGACAGGGCATGATGGTAAAAGATTTAGGAACTATTTTAGTAGGAAAAATGGCGGTAGAAGAGGGAATTATTCACGAGGTTGGCGGAGTTTCTGAAGCACTTTTCTGGTTACATCGTGAGATTGAAAGAAGAAGAAAAAAGATGCAGAGCAGAAAATAGAAGAAAAAATGTGTTATTTCTTTTAAGAACACCTCTTTTTTTCTGCTACTATTTGTGATATGATGATAAAGATATCAAACTTAGAAAATAAAGGTGTTGTATATGACAAGTAATAGAACAAACGAAAACAAAAATAAAACAAAACCAAAAACGACAAAAAAACCTGCGACAGGAAACAATGTAACAAAGAGAAGTACGGCTAAGGGAAGAACGACGGGAAAAAGTCGAAAGCCGGAACAAAAGCCGGAAGGTATTCCAATGAGTAATGAAATTACGCTGGTTGTTTCTTTTGGCCTGGTTGTTCTTATGATGTTTAGTAATTTTGGTCATTGTGGAATGATCGGGAAGTGGCTGGCGAATTTCTTATTTGGAATTTTTGGCTGTGCACAGTTTGTCTTGCCTGTTTTTTTCTTCCTGGGAATAACGATTTTAGTTGCAAATGATTATAGTACGTTAGCTATGAAGAAGTGTGGGGCAGGCTTTGTTATTTTAATGGAGGTGTCCGCTGTCTCACAGTTATTATATAAGGATACAACCGTTACGGTACATGATTTGTTTTCATTAGCAATTAACGAACATACTACGGGAGGAATTATTGGAGGAGGCATTGCTCTTTTATTAAAAGAGGGATTTGGAACTGCCGGTTCCCTGGTTGTTCTTTTTTGCATATTTTTATTGTCCTGTATTTTACTCACACAAAGATCGTTTGTTTCCTTTTTCAGAAAAGTGGTAAAAAATATCCGTACTTCAAAAGAACAGTGGGAGAAATCTGTCAAAAAACGTCATTTGGAACGTTTAGAAAGGGAGGCTGCCACATCGGAAGATATGTTGATTAACTTAGAAGAACCAGAAGATATGTCCGATACTGCTGAAAAGGCAAAGTCATTTTTAAAGATGAAAAATAACAGGAAAAAATCTTCTGACAAGCGAAGAATAAAGCAATGTGAGGAAAAAGTAAAAGAACTAGAAGAAAAAAGTGCAAAAAAAGAGGAGAAAGGAAAGCAGGAGCACAATATAAAAGATATCAGGGTGAATGTGCCGTTGTTTACTTCTTCAGATGAGGTAAAGAGAAAAGATTGTGTCAGAGAGCTTCATCCAAGAATTTATCCATTTACAGAAGAAGACGGAAAGATGGAACCGTTTGAAGGGAAATTAGATTTTAGTGCGTTTAAACTTCCAGATGAAATCAAAATAGAACAGGAAGAGGAACATTGCATTCCAGAGAATAAGACAGAGGAATTACAGGAAGAAACCGTTGTGTCTGAAGCACAGGCGATTTACGAAAAAGATGTGCCGCAGGCATTTGACGATACTTCACCGGTCTTGCCAGATGTTATAGAAACAGATGTAACGGCAAAAGAAACAAATGTACCATTGGCAGAAACAAATAACATAGATATCAATTCTAAAACAGATAATATCAATTCTAAAGCAGAGGTTTTTGAGAAGGCTGTTTTAGACAGAAAGAAAGCGGATGGGAAAGATTATATTTTCCCTCCGGTCAGTCTTTTAGTGAAAACGTGTGGGGAACAATCTGCCGGTCAGGAACAATACTTAAAAGATACGGCAATAAAGCTACAACAGACACTGGCAAGTTTTGGAGTCAATGTAACGATTACAGAAATCAGTTGTGGACCGTCAGTTACGAGATATGAGATGTTCCCGGAACAGGGAACAAAGGTAAGTAAAATTTTATCTCTTGCAGATGATATCAAGCTCAATCTTGCTGCTTCAGATATTCGAATAGAGGCTCCGATTCCGGGTAAGGCAGCTATCGGGATAGAGATTCCAAATAAACATAATCAGACGGTACATTTCAGAGAGTTAGTAGAGAGTCATACTTTTAATGCATTTAAGTCTAAACTGGCGTTTGCGGTAGGAAAGGACATAGCAGGGAAAACAGTTGTCACAGATCTTGCGAAAATGCCACATTTACTCATCGCCGGTGCAACGGGTTCCGGTAAATCAGTCTGTATCAATACATTAATTATGAGTTTGTTATATAAGTCTTCGCCAGAAGAAGTAAAACTTATTATGATTGATCCAAAAATGGTAGAGCTTAGTATTTATAATGGCATTCCACATTTATTGATTCCGGTTGTCACAGATCCGAAAAAAGCATCCGGAGCTTTGAACTGGGCAGTGGCAGAGATGACAAACCGTTATAAAAAGTTTACGGAAACGGGTGTACGAAACATTGAAGGATATAATGAGAAGGTAAAGCAGCTTAAGGAATCTGGAGAAATTGATCCGGAATCATTAAAGAAAATGCCACAGATTGTCATCATTATTGATGAATTGGCAGATCTTATGATGGTGGCACCTGGTGAGGTAGAAGATGCGATCGTGCGTTTATCTCAGCTTGCAAGAGCGGCAGGAATTCATTTGGTCATCGCAACGCAGCGACCATCGGTTAATGTTATTACTGGTTTGATTAAGGCGAATGTGCCATCAAGAATTGCGTTTTCCGTTTCTTCTGGTGTGGACAGTCGTACTATCATTGATATGAACGGGGCAGAGAAGCTGCTGGGTAAAGGAGATATGCTCTTTTTCCCATCCGGATATTCAAAGCCGGTTCGTGTACAGGGTGCTTTTATTTCAGATGATGAGATTAATAACGTAGTAGAATTTTTAAAAAATAATGAAGACATAGCAGTTTACGATACAGAGGTTACAGAAACTATTGAGAATAAATTAAAAAGTAATGCGATCTCACAGGAGAGAGACGAATACTTTGAAGCAGCGGCACGCTTTGTTGTAGAAAAGGATAAAGCGTCGATCGGTATGCTGCAAAGAATGTTTAAAGTAGGATTTAACCGGGCAGCAAGAATTGTTGATCAGCTTGCAGATGCCGGAATCGTAGGTCCGGAAGAAGGAACGAAGCCTAGAAAGGTTTTAATGTCTTCAGAACAGTTAGAAACATTTTTTGAGCAATATTTATAAAGAATTTGCAAGAAATTATGGTCAGGTCTTTACGAAGTCAGAAAAGTGTTGTATTATTAAATATCTTGTGAGTACTAAAAACTATGCCAATATAATGATTGATTTCAGGTTTTATGTAGTTACAATATCTTTGTGCATATATAATGAAGGCACATAATAAAAAAGAAAGAGGAGATACTATGTCTTTAAGAATTGATGGAAAAAAGATATCTTCTGATATTAAAGAGGAATTAAAAGAACAGGTTAAACAGTTAAAGGAGGAAGGTATTTCCGTATGTTTAGCTGTAATTCAGGTAGGGAATGACCCTGCATCAAGCGTATATGTAAATAATAAAAAGAAAGCCTGTGCCTACATTGGAATTGAGTCTCAGGCATATGAGCTTCCGGAAGAAACAACCCAGGAAGAATTACTTGCGTTAATTGACAAACTGAATAAGGATGATCATGTCAATGGTATTCTTGTACAGCTTCCGATTCCGATGCATATGGATGAAAAAGAGATTATTCAGGCAATCTCTCCTGCAAAAGATGTAGACGGTTTCCATCCACAGAATGTAGGAGCTTTATCTACAGGGGAACCGGGTTTTGTATCCTGTACTCCTGCCGGAATCATTCAGTTATTAAAGCGTTCCGGAATTTCTATTGACGGAAAGGACTGTGTGGTTGTCGGACGAAGTAATATCGTCGGGAAGCCGATGTCCATGCTTCTTTTAGGAGAGAATGGAACAGTAACGATTTGTCACTCCCATACAAAGAATTTAAAAGAAGTATGTCAAAGAGCTGACATATTAGTAGCGGCGATAGGTAAGCCAAAGTTTTTTGATGAAAGTTACATAAAAGAGGGAGCGGTTGTTATTGATGTAGGAATTCACAGAAATGCAGATAATAAACTGTGTGGGGATGTTGATTACGATAAAGTAGTTGATAAAGTTTCTGCGATTACTCCGGTTCCGGGTGGAGTAGGACCTATGACAATTGCTATGTTAATGAATAATTGTGTAGAAGCAGCATTAAGGATGAACAACCGATGAGAAATGTATTATTTATATCACTAGGATGTGACAAGAACCTTGTAGACAGTGAAAAGATGCTTGGACTTTTGAATGCAGCCGGTTATCAGGTGGCACAGGAAGAATCAGAGGCAGACGCAATCGTAGTAAATACCTGTTGTTTTATTCATGATGCCAAAGAGGAAAGCATAGAAACAATTCTGGAGATGGCAGAATGGAAAAAAAGAGGCAGATTGAAGGCTCTTGTTGTAACAGGATGTATGGCACAGCGTTATCAGGAAGAAATTAATCAGGAGATTCCTGAAGTAGATGCCGTGATCGGAACTACTGGCTATACAGAAATTGTTCCAATTCTTGATGAGATTTTAGGTACAGTGGAAGTTTCACAAAAAGAGCAGAATTCTTTTGTAAACTGTTGTCCTTCTATTGATCTGCTCCCGGATTCTCTTGCAGATAAACGAGTTGTAACCACTGGTGGATATACTGCATATTTAAAGATTGCAGAGGGCTGTAATAAACGTTGTACTTATTGTATTATTCCATATATTCGTGGACATTACCGCAGTTTTCCTATGGAAGATCTGTTAGAAGAAGCACAAAGACTCGCTGAAGGTGGAGTAAAGGAACTGATTCTCATTGCTCAGGAAACAACAGTTTATGGTATGGATTGCTATGGAAGAAAAGCATTGCCGGAACTTTTGACAAAGCTTTGCAAAATTGATGGAATTGAATGGATTCGTATTTTATATTGTTATCCGGAAGAAATCACAGATGAGCTAATTGATGTAATGAAGAAAGAGAAGAAAATCTGTCATTATCTTGATATTCCGATTCAGCACAGTGAAGATACGATATTAAAGCGTATGGGCAGAAGAACAGATAGAGCAGAGTTGGTTTCTCTTGTTGAAAAATTGAGAAGAGAAATTCCAGACATTGTCCTTCGAACAACCTTAATTACCGGCTTTCCTGGTGAAACAGAAGAAGAATTTAATAATATGGTAGACTTTGTAGACAAGATGGAGTTTGATCGTTTAGGTGTATTTCCATATTCTGCAGAAGAAGGAACAAAGGCCGCTGAGATGGACAATCAGATTGCCTCAGATATAAAGGAAAGTCGAAGGGATGAGATTATGGCACTCCAGCAAGAAATATCTGCGGAAAAGGCAGAAAGCCACATTGGTCAGGAAATGTCTGTTTTAATAGAAGGTTATCTGTATGAGGATGATATTTATATTGGAAGAACCTATATGGATGCACCAAAGGTAGACGGAAATGTATTTGTTCGTGCACAGGAAGAACTAATTTCCGGAGATATGGTTCCTGTTCGAATTACGGGAGCTAATGAATATGATTTGATGGGAGATGTTATTTATGCCGATGAATTTACCGAATAAGCTTACAATTGTGAGAATCATTATGATTCCTTTCTTTGTATTCTTTATGCTGACAGATTTTGTGGCCGGTGCGAAATGGATCGCTACAATACTTTTTTGCTTAGCCAGCCTTACTGATTTTTTAGATGGTCATATTGCAAGAAAGTACAATCTGGTAACGAATTTTGGAAAGTTTATGGATCCGCTTGCAGATAAAATGCTTGTTTCTTCTGCATTTATCTGTTTGGTCGCTCAGGAAAAGATTGCTGCCTGGATCGTTATCGTAATTATTGCCAGAGAGTTTGTTATCAGTGGTTTCCGTCTGGTGGCAAGTGATAATGGTGTTGTAATTGCAGCGAGCTACTGGGGTAAGTTTAAGACAAACTTCCAGATGTTTGCTATTATTTTATTAATGCTGAATCTTGGTGAAAATTTCCCTGCTTATGCCGGAGGAATTCATATCGTTGAACAGATTCTTGTATATATTGCATTGATTCTTACGATAGTTTCTCTGGTAGATTATCTTGCAAAGAATATTGATGTGTTAAAAGAAGGAGGCAATGAAAAGTAATGAGTTCCAATAGGATTGTGGCAGAAGAACCAATAGAGAAGAAAATTACACGTATTTTGATTCATAAAAAGATGACAGTAACTACTGCCGAATCCTGTACAGGCGGGCTGGTAGCAGGCACACTTGTTAATGCAGATGGAATTTCAGAGGTTTTTAAAGAAGGTTATATTACCTACTCCAATGAGGCGAAGCATAAGTTGCTTGGAGTGAGTGAAGAAACGCTAAAAACATATGGTGCTGTTTCAAGACCTACTGCCATGGAGATGGCAGTAGGTGCTGCAAAGGCAGCAGGTGTTGATGCATCTGTTGTTACAACAGGGATTGCAGGACCTGGAGGTGGAACAGAAGAAAAACCGGTGGGTTTAGTTTATATCGGATGTCATGTAAAAGGACGTACGGTAGTAAAACGTTGCTTTTATGGAGGAGATCGTCAGGGAGTTCGTCACAGTGCCGTAAAAGAAGCACTGGAAATCTTATATTGTCAACTTCTTGCAGATAATTGATAAGTTCACAAAAGTAAAATAATTTTGCATGGAATTTTTTGTGCGAAGCTTAGCAGGAACGTATAAAGTGTCTTTAACAACAGATAAAGTACATTTTATACGTTTTTTTGTTTCGGGACTTGATTTTTTGAGCTACATGATATAGTGTATATAACACAGAAGATATCTTTGAAAGAATGGGATGATAAATATGAGAATAGAACTTGATTTTAACAGCCCGGATGCAATCTATATACAGCTTCGGAATCAGATTGTCATGCAGATTGCACAGGAACAACTCAGGGAGGGAGACTCTCTTCCTTCTGTACGATGTCTGGCAGGAGAGCTTGGCGTGAATATGCATACAGTGAACAAGGCTTATGCTATGCTTCGTCAGGAAGGCTACCTCAAACTTGACAGACGGCGGGGAGCAGTCATTTCTGTACAGATCCGTGATAAAGCAGAGGAGATAACGAAGGTTAATGAGTATATGCAGATGATCGTAGCACAGGCAATTTGTAAGGAAATCACAAAAGATGAAATGAAACAATTGGTAGAGGAGATGTATGATACATTTCTTGTGATAGAAGAGGAAGAATAGAAAGCGAGGAGTTAGATGAGAACAGAATATAATAACTATGCTTCCGAAGCACTAGAAAAGGCAGCACAGGATGCGGCAGCCTGCCATCAGAAATATATAGGAACAGAACATCTTGTTTTGGGACTTTTAGCCCAGCCGGATTCCCTTGCCGGACAGGTACTTGGTCAAAATGGACTTAATTATGAGAATTTTTTAGAGGCCGTACTTGGAGAGTCTGCCGCATTAGGAGAGAATAGAAATAATACATTTTTAGGATATAGTCCTAAGGCCGAACATATTCTTTCGACTAGTGAAGAAGAAGCATTGCGGATGCATGCACATCAGATAGGGACGGAACATATTTTGCTTGCGATCATTAAGGAAAAAGATTGTATTGCACTTCGGTTGATGAAGGGCATGAATATAAATCTTAAAAAGATCTATATAGATATTTTGGTTGCAACTGGAATGAGTATGGCAAGAGCACAGAAAGAATTTCAGACATTTACGGCACCGAAAAAGAATAAGCGTAAGAATTCTATGGTGGACGCTTACTGTGTAGATCTGACGCAGAAAGTACAGGAAGGCAAACTAGATCCGATTGTTGGAAGAAGTCATGAGATTACACGGATGATTCAAATATTAAGCCGTCGTACGAAAAACAGTCCATGTCTTGTCGGAGAACCGGGAGTTGGAAAAACAGCGATAGTAGAAGGACTTGCACAGTGGATCATTCGAGGTGAAGTGCCGGAAATGCTCTGGGAGAAAAAGGTAATGACTTTAGATCTGCCAGGAATGATCGCAGGTTCTAAGTATAGAGGTGAATTTGAAGAAAGAATTAAAAAACTGCTGCAGGAGGTTATTTCCAGAGGAGATATTCTTCTTTTTGTAGATGAGATTCATACGATGATCGGAGCAGGTGGTGCAGAGGGAGCAATTGATGCCTCTAATATTATGAAGCCATTCCTTGCCAGAGGAGAGATTCAATTAATCGGGGCAACAACCCGTGAGGAGTATCGAAAATATATTGAGAAGGATGCTGCTTTTGAACGTCGTTTTCAACCGGTTTCGGTAGAAGAGCCGACAAAGGAAGAAGCAATCGCTATTTTAAATGGATTAAAAGAGAAATATGAACAGCATCATCATGTTCATTATACAACAGGTGCGATACAGGCAGCGGTAGAATTGTCAGAGAGATATATCAGTGATCGTTTTCTTCCGGATAAAGCCATTGATGTTATGGATGAGGCAGCTTCTAAAAAAAGGGTTGGTCTTTATACTATGTCTGATGAACTACGGATATTAGAAGAGCAGATAGATAAATATGGAAAGCGAAAAGAAGAGGCACTTGCAGAAGGAAATCTTCGAAAAGCTAAAATGAATAATACGAAACAAAAAACAATACAGGCAAAGCTGGAAGAAGAAAAGAAGCTTTGGGAGAAGAAAAAAGCAGTTACTCGTATTACAGTTACAGAAAATGATGTAGCAGCCGTTGTTTCTTCTTGGACAAAGATTCCTGTAACACGTATCAGCCAGAGTGAATCTCAGCGTCTGCTTGGTCTTGAAGCTACTTTGAAAAAGAGA
Source organism: uncultured Anaerobutyricum sp. (assembly GCA_934317185.1). Taxonomy (GTDB): domain Bacteria; phylum Bacillota; class Clostridia; order Lachnospirales; family Lachnospiraceae; genus Anaerobutyricum. Next base: position 34,131 of record CAKREJ010000006.1, read on the forward strand.
GTTATTGGGCAGGATGAGGCAGTAACAATGGTAGCAAAAGCAATCAAGCGTGGTCGTGTTGGATTAAAAGATCCGAAAAGACCGATTGGTTCTTTTATGTTTTTAGGACCAACAGGTGTAGGAAAAACGGAGCTTTCCAAAGCACTTGCAGAAGCACTTTTTGGGGATGAGAATGCGATGATTCGTGTTGATATGTCCGAATATATGGAAAAGCACAGCGTTTCTAAACTTATTGGTTCTCCTCCAGGATATGTTGGATATGAAGAGGGGGGACAGCTTTCCGAGCAGGTACGCCGTCATCCTTACAGTGTCATTTTGTTTGATGAGATTGAAAAAGCACATGGAGATGTGTTTAATATTTTGCTTCAGGTGTTGGATGATGGACAGATTACAGATTCTAATGGCAGAAGAGTAGATTTTAAGAATACGGTCATTATTACTTCAAATGCCGGAGCTGCACGAATTATGGCACCGAAAAATCTTGGTTTTATTACAGAAAGAAATGCCAAAGCAGACCATGAGCGAATGAAATCACAGGTAATGGAAGAAGTGAAGCAGTTATTTAAACCAGAATTTATTAACCGTGTGGACGGTATTGTGGTATTCCATACATTGGAAAAACCACAGCAAAAAGAAATTGTTGAATTGCTTCTAAAAGAGCTTTCAGACAGGTTGGCGAAAAATCCGGGATTCCAATTAGAATTTTCAGATAAAGTAGCAGAATATGTTCTTGAAAAGGGATATGATCCGCAATATGGGGCAAGACCACTTCGCCGTGCGATACAGAATGAACTGGAAGACTTTTTGGCAGACGAATTTCTTGAGGGACACATTAAAAATGGGGATAAAGTTCTTATTAACATCGAAGGAAATCAGCCAGTTATTAAAAAATCAGACAGGAAGAAAAAGAAAGAATAAAAGGAAACCATTTTATAACATTATAAAAATTTTTAATAATTATGAGTTTTTATGTGGAAAATTTTTCTGTTTTCTTGTATAATAACGATAACCTGACAGATATAAACACGGAGGATATAATAATGGCTAACGTAAAAGAACTATTAAAAGCAGAAGAGAATGGAAGCTTAAGCTTTGGAGATTACAGTCTTCCACAGAAGACAAAGCTTGATGATTTTTCATTTGAAGGCGATGTATATAAAGTCAAAACTTTTCAGGAGATTACTCGCTTAGAGAAAAATGGAGGAGTTGTATACGAATCTGTTCCGGGTTCTGCCGTACATGGCTATAAAGAGACAGAACGTCAGATTATTTTTGAGACAGAGGCTTCTGATGATGTTCAGATTACACTTGAAGTAGAACCTGAAAAGGAATATAAAGTATTTGTTAATGACACGAATATCGGAAAGCTTAAGTCTAGTCTTAGTGGAAAGATTAGTTTTAGTATTGAGTTAGATGCAGGAGAAACTGCAAAGGTTCAAGTAGTGAAATTATAATACATATTGTAAAAAACTTTGAAAAGTTCGGAAAATAAAAAGATAGTTTTATTTTATAACATACAGGTAATAAGATATTCTTTTTATTTTTCGAACTTCTTTTATTTTTACAATATGTAATAACAGAAAGTAAGAATAGAAGGGAAATTATTTATGGCAAAAGCAAAGGCGAAAACCGTATTTTTTTGTAAAGAATGTGGATACGAAACGCCAAAATGGATGGGACAGTGTCCTGGCTGTCACCAATGGAATACAATGACAGAAGAGAAGGTAAGTTCGGTATCAAAAGGGGCGGGAAGAAGAGGAGAGAGTCTTCCCCGTCAGCAGCTTACTGGATTATTTGAAGTTTCTATGGAAGAAGAAGACCGGTCAAGTTCAGGTATTTTGGAACTTGACCGGGTTCTTGGTGGGGGAATCGTAAAAGGTTCACTCACTTTAGTTGGTGGAGATCCCGGCATTGGAAAGTCAACATTACTGCTACAGATTTGTCGTTATCAGGCAAACAGCGGGAAAAAGGTAGTTTATGTTTCCGGGGAGGAGTCTTTAAAGCAGATTAAGATGCGGGCACAGAGGCTTGGTGGCTTTAAACAGAATGTGTTTCTTCTTTGTGAGACAGATATCAATGCGGCAGCAGAAGCTGTAAGAGAGGCAAAGCCAGATATGGTTGTTGTTGATTCTGTGCAGACGATGTACAGTGAAGAAATCACTTCGGCAGCAGGAAGTGTCAGTCAGGTTCGAGAGGTGACATCTATATTAATGCAGCTTGCGAAGGTAGAAGGGATTGCAGTGTTTTTAGTTGGTCATGTGACAAAAGAAGGCGTAGTGGCAGGACCTAAAACATTAGAGCATATGGTAGATACTGTGCTGTATTTTGAAGGAGACCAGACTGCGATATACCGAATTCTCAGAGGAGTAAAGAACCGATTTGGCTCAACGAATGAGATTGGTGTGTTCGAAATGAAGGAGCAGGGTCTTGTGGAAGTAGAGAATCCTTCGAAAGTAATGCTTGATGGAAGGCCGACGGATGCATCAGGTTCCGTTGTTGTATGTTCTATGGAAGGAACAAGACCTTTGCTCATTGAAATCCAGGCATTAGTTTCTCCAACAAGCTTTAATATGCCAAGACGTACCACTGTAGGAATTGATTTTAACAGAGTGAATCTTTTATTGGCAGTTCTTGAAAAGAAGGCTGGAATGCAGCTTGGCGGCTGTGATGCCTATGTCAATCTTGCCGGAGGGATGAAGCTTGGAGAACCGGCAATTGATCTTGGAATCATCTGTGCGGTGGTATCAAGTTATCGCAATCTTCCGGTTCATGAGGGAACATTAATTTTTGGTGAGGTAGGTCTTACTGGAGAAGTTCGTGGTGTCAGTCATGTAGAACAGCGACTTGCCGAAGCGATTAAGATGGGATTTACCAGATGTATTATGCCAAAAACGAATGCCGAAGTACTTGGAGATAAC